>JAPUGN010000198.1 GCA_027298165.1 Nitrospinota bacterium | reverse complement strand
CCGCTTCAACTCGAAAATATCCGGTCCGGTGATTTCTATATCAAACGTTTTGGAGGCGGACCGGAAGATGGGACGTTGGGATGCGAAGGCGAACCGGTATCCCGGTATCTGGAAAATTTCGCCGCCCATCTCCCGCGATTTCACCGTCATTTTCACTTCGCCGCGCTGTCCCCGGGCCAATGCGGGTTTGACGATCGCCCCGCCGCCGTTGAACCGATTCGAAAATACGAGGAAGTTGTTGTCCACATCTTCCATCTCGTTAATTTTATTTTCGTACTCGGCGAAGTATTTCATGTTCTGTTCCGCCGGCACCCCCGCCACCGGGTCGATGAACATGAACACCATATTGCTGTTGCCGAAGGGCAGATAGTCTCTTTCCGGAAGAATCAGAGTACTCCACATCAGCATTCCCGCGATACCGATTATCACTCCCAGCTTCACGACCACATGACCGAATCCCGTTCCCAGGACAAATTTCATGGATCGGGAATAGCCTGAGGCCAGAGCCTCTCCCAAAATCACCAGAGGTCTCAACGGCCCGCGATGCAGAAAACCTGGCTGATAGGTCTCCCCCGGCTGCAGTCGGATCAAAAGCGTCGCCAGTGTCGGAATCACGGTGATGGAAACTATCAACGATAAAGCGATGCTGGCGCTGATGGTGATGGCGATATCCTGGAACAACTGGCCCGCTTCCTCTTGGATGAACACCACCGGCAGGAACACGGCCAGCGTGGTCAGGGTCGACGACAACACCGCGCCCCAAACCTCCACGGTGCCGTCGTACGCGGCTTTGAATACACCCTTCTTCAGGGTGAGGTGGCGGTAAATATTTTCCAGCACGACGATGGAGTTGTCCACCACCATGCCCACAGCGAAGGCCATCCCGGCGAGCGAAATGATATTGATGCTTCGTCCGAGCAACTTCAGAACAATAAACACCGCCACCAGGCTGACGGGAATGCTGATGGCGATGATCAACACCGACCGCACCGATCCCAAGAACAACAAAAGGACTATCACTGCCAGCGCGGCGCCAATAGCCAGGTTCGATTTCACCAGATACATCGCTTCGTCGATGTAGTCGACATCCTTGTAAACGATTTTCAACCGCATCGGAATGCCGCGGTTGAGGAGTTCGCGGTTCAACTCTTCGATCTTTTCCGTGGCCAGGTTACAGGTGCTGACGACATTGGCGCCCTGCTCACGGATGATGCCGAATGCGTTGGAGATGCGCCCGTTGATTCGCACCAGTGAAGAGGTACGTTTGTACCCGTCGACCACTTCGGCAAAGTCGCGCACCCGGATGGTTTTGTTACCGTCGCGCTTGATGACGGTTTTTAAAATGTCCTCCGGATTCTTGAATTCGCCCAGGGTGCGGACAGTATATTGGCGATTGGTTTCGTCATGAAACCCGGCGCGGGCGTTCTGGTTTTCATTGGTGAGTTTCTTGATCACTTCCTTGTAGGTGAGATGCAGGCGGGCCAGGCCATAGGGATCGAATTCGACGCGCATCTCCCTCTCCTCGCCGCCGAAATGCCACACCTCCGAAACCCCCTCCACGCGTTGCAAAAGGGGAACGATGATATCCTCACCGGTTTTGAACATATAATTCTGGTTCATATCCGGCATCTGCGGATCGGGCTTCTCCACAATCACCCACATGATGGGGTTGGAGTTGTCTGTGGAGATGGACTTCAGCACCGGCTTGTCGGCAAGCACCGGCAGATCTTTCACCTGCTGGAGTTTGTTGTTGACGTCGATGGTTGCGATTTTCTTGTCGGTGCCCCATTCAAATTCCAGGGTGATGGTGCTTTCCCCGTGCTGACTTCGGGAGGTCATCTTCTTAAGACCTTCGACGGTCTCCAGTTGTTCCTCCAGCCGGCGCGTGATATTGCGTTCGACTTCGTTCGGGGAAAGTCCACGGTATTTCGTCCGCACTTCGATCAGCGGTTTGTCCACCGTGGGGGTGAGTTGCCGGGGAAGGGTGTTGTAGCAGATGATGCCGATGACGGTCGTCATCACAATGGCCACCATCACCGTATGGTAATTTCGGATGGAGCGGTCAACGAGTTTCATCAGGTGCCCCGCTGACCGGCTTTGGGCCGGACTTTTCCTTTCTCCGCGGCGTTGAAGGGAGGTTTGGCCTGGGGTTGCGGATTGGTGAGAAATACTTTAACACCGGGAAATACCGCGCCGGACCCGCGCAGGATCAACTGGGTCTGCAGGTTCAATTGATGGGTGAAATCGTCGATCTCCACCAGATTGTCTCTTTCCATAAAAGCGCGCACCGGTACCCGTTTGGCGTGTCCTTGTTCCACGACATACACGACCGTGCCTTTTTCATTGATCACCAGCGCAATGGACGGCACATGCTTGATCTGGCGGCGCGTGTCGAACTGCAACCGGGCTTCGAGCGTCAACCCGGGAAACAGGCTTTTCATATTACGAGGCAGATCCACCTGCACCCGTATGTTTCCGGAAAAGATGCTGGCATCAGGAATCACACGGACCCGTTGCTTCAAGTTCCGCTTGATAGGAAACTCAAGGTCCAACTCCTCCACCTTGAAATCGATGCGGCTGATTTTCTCCAGCTTGCCGCGGAAACTCTGGGGAATTTCCAGAACCGCTTTCAGCCGTGAGGACCCAATCATTTCCAGGATGGCGGTGCCGGGTCCGGCATAGGCCCCCACTTCGATTTTTTTGGAAATGACCACACCGTCGAAAGGCGCCCGGATGACGGCCTTGGAACGGTTCAATTGTGCCATGGCCAGTTTGGTGGTGACCGAGTCGAGGTTGGACCGGCTTTTCAATATATCTTCTTCGCGTGAGCTCCCGCCGGCGGTCGACGCCGCTTGGCTGGCGCGCAGGGTTTCCTGGGCGCGGGCGACTTTGTCGTTGGCTTCATCCAACAAGGACTGGGACAACACCCCGTCCAGCACCAGTTGTTTCATTCTTTTTTGTTCTTTAACCGCAAGATCGAGGGCGCTCTGATCCGCATTGGCCTGGGCCTTCAGTTTTTCTTGGTCTTCCGGACGGAGACCGCTCAGGGTTTTTTCATATTCCTTGCGGGCGCTGGCCTGATCCGCCTGCAAACGTTCCACTTCGAGGTGGTATTCCCGGATATCGATACGGGCCAACACCTGCCCCGCCTTGACTTTCGACCCTTCCTCCACCGGCAACGCGCGGATGCGCCCGTTCACCTCGGAGGTTACCACCACCCGTTGCTCCGCCACGATGTTGCCCACCGCCTGAATTTCGTTGATGACATCCTTGAAGATCACCTTGCCTATTTGAACCGGAAGCACCAGTTCCCGTTTGTGCTTTTGGGCGGACGGGTCCGGTTCCGATTGGCCGCAACCCACCAGCAGCGCCAGAGCCGCCAGCGCGAGGGTCCATGCCGGAAGGCGCCTCCCATCAGGGATTCTCCGATATTCAAGTTGAGTTCCAAGATTCATAGCTTTCATCCAAGTAATTTAAATTCATTATCTTATATCGGTAAAGTGATTACAAACAAAACCCCCGGCCCAGCGGGGATGCCCCACTCACGTTTTGTAGGCTGACGCGGCCCATCCTTTCAACCCCTATGAAAAAAACACTCCCTTTAATGGGGGGGCGTCGGGAAATCGGACCTTGCGTATTGTCCTTCCCGGCCCATTTATGCTATTAATAAACTGCCTTCGCATCGGCCTTTGGAACCCTCTTTCCGGTAAAACCTATGGCCCTTGAATTTTATAAAATCCTGCAATCCCACGCCCAGTCCCAGCCGAATCATCCTGCAGTGATCGATGGCGCAGACACGTTAACGTATGCCCAATTGCTGGACCAGGTGGAACGCTTTGCCGGGGCCTTGGAAACATTGAACCTTGACGCCGACAGCAAGCTGGGCCTGCTGTGCCTCAACCAGAAAGAATATCTGATCGCGTTTCTGGCAGCTCTGCTCAAGGGCCTGCCGGTGGTCCCCTACAACTTCATGCTGACCCCGGAAGACCAGGTCTATGTCACCCAGGATGCGGGAGTGGACGTGCTGGTGATCAACCCTGCCTTTATCAAACCGGAAACCTCCCGTTTTTTTTCCATTTTCAAACAGCGGATCGTCACCACGGAATTTCCCAGAGGCCTGTTGCCCGAGGACGGCACCCAGCTTTTCGACCCATTTTTAAAATCCGGAAACCCGCAGGCGGCCCGGCAAAGGCACGAGCGCAGTGAGGACATCCCGGACGTCATCATGTATACCTCCGGCACCACCGCCCGGCCCAAAGGGGTGATGCTGGACGAAAGCATGTTTTACGCCAACACCACCGGAGTCCAGGAACATTTACAATTTTCTGCCGAAGACCGGGCGATCATGGCTCTGCCTCTGTTTCACTCGTTCGGCAACATGATATCCCTGGTGTTTCTGCGGTCGGGGGGTACGATCATCCTCCTGCCGCAATTTCATCCGAAAACCATTCTCGCCACCATCGTCGAACAGCGGGCCACGGTGTTGCCGCTGGTGCCGACCATTTATTCCTTTCTGGTCCAACTGGCCGAATCCGAACGCTACGACACCTCCTCCCTGAAATACTGCATTTCGGGCGGGGCGGCACTTCCCCACGCCCTGTTGAATAAAGTGGAGACGGTGCTCGGAACCACCATTCTCGAGGGCTACGGGTTGACCGAGGCTTCGCCGGTGGTTGCGGTCAATACCATGGTGGACGGGAGCGTTCCCGGTTCTGTGGGTCCGCCGCTTCCCAACATCACTCTGAAAATCGTGGATGACCGGGGCGACCCCGTCACCGAGGGGGCCGTGGGGGAAATCTGGATCCAGGCGGAAACAGTGATGCGGGGCTACTGGAAACTCGCTCAGGAAACACGGGACACGGTCACCGCCGACGGCTGGCTGAAAACCGGTGACCTGGGACATATAGACGAGAAAGGCCGGCTTTATATTTCCGCCGGACGCAAAAAGGATATGATCATCCGCGCGGGTGAAAACGTCTCCCCGTTGGCAATCGAAAACGTGCTGATCAATCACCCGGCGATTTTAGAAGCGGCGGCCATCGGTGTCCCGCATGACCGATTGGGAGAGCAGGTGGTAGCCTGTGTGTCCTTAAAGCAGGCAGGCACGCTGGCAGAAAACAAATTGAAGGAATACTGCCGGGGAAAACTTCCGGCCTTCATGCTACCCGACCATTTCCGGTTTTATGAAACCCTTCCCAAAAACCCGGTCGGAAAAATTTTGAAAAATCAACTGCGGGAAGAATTCAATCCTGATTCCGGTAAATCAACAATAGTGGTACCCCATCCAAAGACAGTTTGAACATCGGTTCCTGCCGATAATACATATCCCAGATGAAATCCTGAAATTTCGATTGGCGCGGTAGCAGAATGATGTAATCCATATCCGTTCGGGTGAAGATCAAGTCTTGCCGCAACAATCCGTGGTCCTGCATGTATCTTAAATAATCGACCACCGGCGGCAACAAGCCCACCCGGGAGTTGGGCGGAAACTGATTGATTTCGTCCCGGACCGACGGGACCACCGTATCGAACCAGTAGGTGGTTTCAAAGCCCGCCCGATTCGCACCCGCCACGCCGCCGGTCAGGCCGTTGTAATACTCAAGGTAGAAAGGATGAAATTTCGCCAGCTGAATGGCCGGCCAAGTGAATGCGATCAAAAAGAGCAGCGCGACGATTCGTGCCTTGCCCCATTTAATCAGAACCGGCCACCGATCCATGTTTCTGAACACCCAACCCCGCAACCCGCGGTATCCCAGCCCGGCAAGACAGGCCAAAAACGGAAACACGGGCAGGAACAGACGGACCCCGTCGTAGTCCGGGCTGAGAGGAAGCACCAGAATCAGATAATAAAAAATGAGCTGGGACAAAACCAGGAGCACCCACTTGTCCGCCCGTTGTTTGATTCCCAATACCGCGCCCCACAGAACGAAAAATAAAATAGTCACGGGAACGGTCACCGCCGTCATCACCAGGGAGTAATGCCAGGGGGCATGCACCGGGTACAACTCTCCCAGATAATACGCTGGGGTCGGCACAAACTGGTCCCGGCTCAAAGCGGTCTGTAAGTAATGCGTGAAAACACCGGAAAAGGGATCGACCCACCAGGCGGGGTTGAGCGCGATCAGGATGACGGGACTGATGACGGCGGCAACCGCCACGTTACGCCAAGCGCGCTTTTCCCGGGCGAGGATCATGTAAAGAATCAATGCCAGAGGAATCAGCACCCCGGTAAATTTGACCGAGAACGCCAGACCCAACAGCACCGCAAATCCGTAGGACCAGCGTTTGTCCTCCAAGCCTTTGTAAAAGGCGACGACGGCAAACAGCCAGAAGGCCATCATGGCGGTATCGGTGGCGGCGATATGGGCGTGACCGAACACCCGCGGCATCAGCGCCAGCGACAAGGCGGCGAACAAGCCGGTTGCACTATCGAACCGCCGCGCCATCACGCGAAACACAGCCATCACGGCCAACGCAAACAAAATCGCAGGAGCCATGCGGTAAGCGACGACATCACCGAACCACCCGTGAAATAAAAACCAGGTGATCGTCGGGAGGATTCTCGTCAATGCGGGATGATAATTGAAATTGAAAAATTTCTGATTTTCAGGGGTGACGGGGGGCCAGAATATTTCGTGGAAGGCGGGGTCCCAGAGGATGCTCCATTGACCGGCGATAAGTATGTCCCACGCGTTGGACAACCACGCGCGAAACACTTCGCTGCCCCAGAAATGCGCCATGGATTCATCCCAGGTCAGCCCCATGCCAGCGACCCCCGAACCGACGGCCATCAACACCACGCAAAATAAAATCCAGCCGGTTATTCGGATTCGCCGGACTTGTTTATTTTCTTGAGAAGCCGTTTCTATGGTAATACTCTGAACCATAAGGGTTCCGG
>JAPUGN010000197.1 GCA_027298165.1 Nitrospinota bacterium | reverse complement strand
CGGAAAAATGCGCGACCACGCAGGCCACGGAATGGTCGGCTAATGGCAACTCCCTGCAAAGATCGGACTGAACCGTAGAAACGGATAACCCCAGTCCCCTGGCTCTCAGTTTCAGGGAACGAAGACCGGCGGAAAGAAGGTCGATACCCAGGTACGTTCCCCCCTTATTTACAGGGTCCTTCAAAAAAGGCAGAAGCATTCGCGAACCGCAGCCCGCATCCAGCACGGTTTCCCCTTCCGCCAACACCGCAAACTCCGCCGCACGCCGGAGGGAATCATAATAGGCCTCGGGGCTCAGCCGGTCATAAAGGCTGCTTTGGAAACCGATCTTCCAGTACTGTTTGTAGAGGGATGAAAAAATATTATGCTCTCCGCCTTGTCCGGTTACTCCAAAATCCCTATAATAGGACCCACTCACATTTGTGTTGGAGTTCTATTATGGCGAAAAAACCCTTTATCAACAAATACGGATTTGTCGAATACCCCTTCCTGCACGATGATCGCAAGGGGAAGAATTGGTGGTTTGCCAATCTGCTGGAGGAGCATTTAAAACGACGGGCCCGGCATAAACTGGGACCGGACTACACCAAACAGGATATGCATGACGACATGCTGACGTTCCTTCACGACACCAAGCTGAAATTTTATGTCTTGTTGCCTTCCGGCATGGGTATGGAATTCAAACTGATCGGGAAATATGATACCAAGGAACTGGTTCACCTCGAAGACCCGGTGCCCTACATCGCCGAGAAATACGGCGGCGGCAAATTCAAGGTAAACATTTACCACGAGGGCACCTTCGCAGGAACTGAAAACTACAAAACCCACGGCGACCCGAAATGGGTCGAAATCCCCGACGACCTTCTCGGTTGAACTTTTCACCTGAATATCGATCTACCGAATAAACATCTGCCAGTCACCGTAGCAAAGTTGAAAATGCGAAAACTCTTTTTCACTTATTTCCTTTTTATGATATTCCTTCCGGCCTGCGGTTCGATGTATCACGCACCGGACCTGGGTGATCTTTACAACGAACTGGCGCAACGGGAAGATCCTAATCGCAACCCCATCATCGTCATACCGGGACTGCTGGGCTCCAAACTCGTTGACCAGGATTCAAAGGAGACCGTCTGGGGAGCCTTCGGGCTGGGCCAGGTCAATCCCAACTCTCCCCAAGGGGCGCGGCTGTTCTCTCTCCCCATGGCCCAAGGTAAAAAACTGAGTGAGTTGCATGACCGTGTAAAACCAGACGGTGCCCTGGATCGGATCGTATTTAATTTCCTGGGTTTCCCTCTCGAACTCAATGCCTACTACAATATTCTGCAGGCCCTGGGGGTCGGCGGCTATCGCGACGAAGATCTGGGTGAAGCCGGGGCGATCGACTACGGCGACCGTCATTTCACCTGCTTTCAATACGATTACGACTGGCGCCGGGATATCGTGGAAACCGCGCAACAGCTGGACCGGTTCATCAAAGCCAAAGCCCGATATGTTCAGGAAGAAACCGAGAAGCAGTTCGGCGTGAAGCTTGAACAGGTGAAGTTCGACATCGTCGCCCATTCCATGGGCGGGTTGGTCGCCCGGTATTATCTCCGCTACGGCGGGGCGGACCTTCCGGAAGACGGCGGTCTGCCGGAATTGACCTGGGCCGGCGCCCGGCATGTGGATAATCTCATCATCATCGGTACCCCCAGCGCCGGGTCGATGGATTCCCTGCAGGATCTCATCGAAGGCGTCAGTCCCGGTGCCCTGATCCCCCACTATCCGGCCGCGGTGTTGGCCACCATGCCGTCCATGTATGAATTACTGCCCCGCGGGCGTCACCGTCCCTTGATGAGGGCGGACGGACAACCGGTGCCTGATCTCTATGATCCGGAGCTCTGGAAAAACCAGCAATGGGGTCTGGCGGACCCGGAACAGGACCACATCCTTCAATTGATCCTGCCCGACGTTGAAAGTTACGAGCAACGGCGCGCAATCGCGCTGGACCACCTGACCAAGGTCCTCCGGCGCGCCCGGCAATTCGCCGCCGCCCTGGACGTGCCGGCCAAGCCGCCGGATTCGCTCAAATTATTTTTGATTGCGGGAGATGCCGAAAAAACCAATAGAACGGCGCAAATTCAGCCGGAAGGCGGGATTAAAATGATTCAAACCGGCCCGGGGGACGGCACCGTTTTGCGTAGCAGCGCTCTTATGGACGAAAGGTTGGCGGGCAATCTCCAGAGCCGCTTGATTTCACCGATTCAATGGAGCCAGGTGTTCTTCGTTTTTTCCGATCACCTGGGGATCACCCAAGACCCCTCCTTTACCGACAACGTACTTTACTTTTTGCTGGAGAGTCCCCGGAATTAGTGCGGGCCTGACCGCATCAAACGAAATTGTAGGCGAAACATCCGCTGGTGCAGGTCACCATATAATGTGGACAGCTTTTGCAGGGTTCTTTCGGTTGAGTGTCCTCAAACACATGGCCGAGGAATTTAGTGTGCATTTTCTTCACAGCGATATCATTGACTTCCTTGAAGTCCTTGACATTCCCCAATTTAAAATCATGAAACGGGAAACAATTGAAACAGTCGCCGGTGGGACCGATGTCCATCGGGCTGTCATCCGAACAACCAAAGTTTAAATCCTGGTCCTTCCACTTCGTGATATCCGGAACCGGTTGGTTGGC
>JAPUGN010000196.1 GCA_027298165.1 Nitrospinota bacterium | reverse complement strand
CGCATGCCGGGGCATATGAATGTCCAGCTGGCGGAAGCCAGGGTGCCCTACTACAAAGTTTTCGAAATGGATGAGGTCAACGACGACTTTCCCAATGTCGATGTTGCGGTGGTCATCGGCGCCAACGACATCGTCAATCCTTCCGCCCAGACCGATCCGAACAGCCCGATCGCCGGTATGCCGGTCCTCGAGTGCTGGAAAGCCAAAACCACCATCGTGCTGAAACGCAGTATGGCGACCGGCTATGCCGGCGTGCAGAATCCGCTATTCTTCAAAGAGAATACCCGCATGCTGTTCGGCGACGCCGGAACCACTCTGGACGAGGTCTTCAAATCGCTTTAAACCAGCATGATGCTGGCCGGCGAATCGCCGGTGATAATTTCGCTGAACCCAATTTAACCGCCGATGCTTTACCTTCGCCAGCCGCCTCCTGCCCAGCCAGCGTGACGCTGGACCCAATTTCTAAATTGCGCTCAGTGACATTCTTTTGGGGGCAACGGTTAGCCAGTTCCCTCCCCCGGTAGGGGGCGGGCAGGAGCGGAGCATGAAAAACAAAAACAACATTTATCTGGGGATGTTCCTGCTGGGGATGACGGGCGTGCTGATCGGTGTCGTCCTGGAAAGTCCGATAGCTTCATGGGTCGCCGGGGCGTTGGGGACCCTCATCGGCGGCTTTGTCGGCTGGCTGGGCGGACGGCGCTACCTGATCATCATCTGCCTGGGCGCGTCGATCGGCGCCGCTCTGGGATACCGGACCGGCGACAAGGACATCCTCATCATGGCCGCAGGGTCCGGCGCCGCCATCTCCGGATTCATCGCCAACTTCATGGAGATGTTCCGCAGAAAAAAATGACCGGCTGGCGCCGGGGCTTACTTTGCAAAGCGGAGGGGTCCAATTGAATCGTTATCTTCGCATTATTTGGTTTTTCCCAGTGATAATCCTCGTGTTAATTTTTATCACGGCTCCCCCGGCGTTCTCTCAAAATGAAACTATGGTTTTGATCCCCGCCGGCGAATTCCAAATGGGGTCCAGCGCCTCGGAAGACGAAACCCCGCACACCGTCCGCCTGTCCGCCTACTCCATCGACAAATTCGAAGTCACCCAAGAGCAGTTTGAAAAAATCGTGGGAAAAAATCCATCAGACTTCCACGGAAAAAACCTGCCGGTGGAGCAGGTGACCTGGTACGAGGCGCGGGATTACTGCAAGGCCGTCGGCAAACGATTGCCCACCGAAGCGGAATGGGAAAAAGCCGCGCGCGGGGGAACTGGCACGCGTTATTACTGGGGAGATGCGATCGACGGCGCCTACGCCTGGTATTGGGACAACTCGAAGCGCACGAGTCATGCTGTCGGCTCCAAAAAGCCCAACACAGTTGGCCTGCACGACATGCTGGGTAACGTCTGGGAATGGGTGGCCGATTATTACAGGGACGACTATTACCCCGCCAGCCCCAGGGAGAATCCTGCCGGACCCTTCACCAGCAAGTACCGTAGCATCCGCGGCGGCTCGTGGCGCGACCTCCCGGATTTTCTGCGTACCACACGCAGAAACTACGACTTACCCGCCGGCCGCTTCAACCACATCGGCTTCCGGTGCGCTAAATCTTTGGATTAAATTTTCAGGCGTACAGGTCGGCGACGAAGTTGCTATAGCCGTTGTAGAGCTGGGTGAGGCGGATTTCGCCGGTGCCGATCATCTTCTCCTTGGTCTGCGGCCAGCGGGGATGCGGCACGCCGGGATCGACGTTGGCGGTGAATCCGTATTCGTGCGGCTGTAACGTGTTCCAGAAGGTCTGCGGTTTGTAGTCGATCAACTCGATGCGCTGAATCGCCTTGATGCTTTTGAAACCGTATTTCCACGGCACCACCAGCCTGACCGGCGCGCCGTGCTGTTTTGGCAGGGGGTGACCGTAAATGCCGGTCGCCAGGATCGTCAGCTCGTTCATTGCCTCCTCCACAGTGAGCGCCTCGGCATAAGGCCACGGTTGCCAGAACGCCAGCTGACCCTGCGCGGTGAACGGCTCGTGAAAGGAAACCATGCGCACGTATTTCGCATTGGACAGCGGCTGCACCTGGTCGAGTAGCGCCTTCAATGGGAACCCCGTCCACGGTACCGCCATCGCCCACGCCTCCACGCACCGGAGACGATAAAACCGTTCTTCCAGTTGAAACATTTTGAGAAAGTCGTCGAGGTCGTAGGTTCTCGGTTTCTCGACCAGCCCCGTGACCTCCACCTGCCACGGCCGCGTTATAAGTTTCTGCGCATGATGGTCGACGTCCTCCTTGACTTCGCTGAACTCGTAATAATTATTGTAACTGGCGGCAACCGCTTCGTCTGTGATCCGCCGGTCCATCTTGTAACGGGTACTACGCGCGGCGGGGTACAAATTTTTTTCGAGCGCGGTGAGGTTCGTTTCCGGATGAGCGTTGACCGCTTCATTGGAACCGGGCGCGCACCCGGACAGCAGGCCGGCGGAAAACGCGCCGACCCATCCCATCGCCTGCAGCGCCTCGCGCCGGTTGAGGAAGATCGACTCCGGCGTGAGTTCCTCTTCCGGCATCTCCCAGCCTTTGGGGATTTTTATTTGGCGAGTCATTTTTCTCTTTTTGTTGTTGCTCGATTTATCGAGCAGTTTCATCCAAGCCCCATAAATGGGCACCTACAATTTATTATCTGTGTTTATCGGTGGTGAATTATTTCTCCGGGACCCAGTCGTCGATGCCCTTCAGATACGGTTTGGAACCTTTCACGATGGGCAGGGCGATCACTTCCGGGACGTCGTAACTGTGGTGCTCCAACACCCACTGCTCCAGTTCCTCGAACCGGTCGGCGCGGGTCTTTACGATCAACAGAAATTCGTCATCAACGCACAGTTTGTTTTCCCAGTAGTAGGTCGACTTTACCCCCGGCATGCTATTGACGCAGAACGCCAGCTTGGCCTCGACCAGTCCGCGGCTCAGAGTGTCGGCTTCCGCCTGCGAAGAGGTGGTGATCAATACGACGATATGCGAATCCATGAACCTCCGGGATCAAAAAATGTATTTCACCAAAACAAACCCTGCAAACAACAGCACGATGAAAACGATACTGAGCAGATTGAAATATTTTTCGATGAACAACTTGATCGGCGCGCCAAATTTGTAGATCAAGGCCGCGACAATAAAAAACCGCGCCGCCCGGCTGACCAAAGACGCCAGCACGAAAATGGGGAAATTGATCTTAAACGCTCCCGCGGCAATCGTGAACACCTTGTAAGGAAGCGGCGTGAACCCAGCCGCGCCCACCGCCCAAGCATTGTATTTTTCGTACCAACTCCCTATTTTATCGAATTGTTCCTGAAAATGGTAGAACTCGACGATGCGGGTGCCGAACAAGTCCATAAACTGCCATCCAATGAGATAGCCGAACATACCGCCCAGCACCGAGGCCACCGAACACACCGCGGCGAACCGGAACGCTTTCAACGGAACCGCTACCGCCATGGCGATCAACAGCACGTCGGGCGGGATCGGAAAGAAAGAAGATTCGGCGAACGCCAGAATTGCCAGTGCAGGAAGTGCATGTTTGGTGGTCGACCAGTGCAGAACCCAGTCATAGGTTTTTCGAAGAAATTGCATACCCACCTTTCATTGGATAAAAGGTTTCACAGGGTAACATGGAGGTGAGGGCGGCTAAAGCAGATTCATCGGGTCGACGTCGACGGTGATCCGGATTTTGCCGGTAGCGAGTTTCCGGAGTTGCTGGTTGGCGAGGCATTGGGCGACCAGTGACTGAAGGCGCTCCGTGTCCTTAGAGCGCAGGATCAGGTGCCATCGAAAGCGGTTGTTGATGCGGTACAGCGCGGCGCGGGAGGGTCCCAGTAGTTCGATGCCGGGGGCTTGCCGGACGGGTTCCGACAACACCTGTTGGAGATGGTTCACGGCGTGTTCTCCTTCGGGCTCGGTTTCACTTTCAATTTCCAGCGCCACCAGCCGGGTAAACGGCGGATAGTTCAATTGTTCGCGCAGGCCGATCTCCTTTGCAAAAAATCCGTTGTAATCGTGCCGGGTCACGAAATCGAACACGTAATGGTCCGGGTTGTGCGCCTGGACGATGACGGTTCCCGGCACCTTACCGCGCCCGGCGCGGCCCGCCACCTGTGTCAGTAATTGAAAGGTGCGTTCGCTCGATCGGAAATCGGGAATATGCAGGGACAAATCGGCGTACACCACCCCCACCAGTGTTACGTTGGGAAAGTGGTGGCCTTTGGTGATCATCTGCGTGCCGATGAGAATATCGATGTCTCCGGCGCGCATTTCCTTATAAACGTTTTCGAACGAGGCGCGAGTGCGCATGGTGTCGCGGTCCATCCGCTTGATGCGCGCCTTTGGGAACAGTGCCCGCGTTTCCTCTTCCAGTTTTTGCGTGCCGAATCCGCTGAAGCGGATGACCTCGCCGCCGCATTCGGTACAGGCCTTGGGCATGGGCGCGTTGAAGTCGCAGTAATGACAGCGCAGGGTTTTTGAATTGCCGTGGAATGTGAGCGACACACTACACCGGAGGCAGTCGAACACGAATCCGCATTTGCGGCACACCACATAATTCGCCGTGCCTCGCCGGTTGAGAAACAGAAAGATCTGTTCTCTTTGTTCGAGGCGGTCGATCATTGCCTGTTTCAGGGGAATTGAAAAGATGGAATAGTTTTTGGCTTCGTCGCGTTCCCGGCGCATGTCGACGATACGGATCACCGGCAGCAGGCGGTCGCCGATCCGCTCCGTCAGCGTCAGGTAGTGGTACTCACCCGTCGTGGCTTTGCGGTACGATTCCAGAGAGGGCGTGGCGGAGCCGAGGATCACCACCGCGCCCGCGGCTTGCGCCCGCGCGATGGCTGTTTCGCGTGCATGGTAGCGCGGCACGCTGTCCTGTTTGTAGGAGGTGTCGTGCTCTTCGTCGATAATCAGCACGCCCAGGTTTTTGAAGGGTGCGAACACCGCCGACCGCGCGCCGACCACGATGGAGACCTGCTCTTCGCGGATTTTTTTCCATTCCAGGTAACGCTCGATATCGGTCAGGCCGCTGTGGAGGATGGCGACGTTCGATCCGAAGCGCCGCTGGAAGCGGTTCACGGTTTGCGGCGTCAGCGAGATTTCCGGCACCAGCATGATGGCGGTTTTGGCCGCGTCGAGCGCCTTCTGGATGGCGCGCATGTACACTTCGGTTTTTCCGCTGCCGGTGACGCCGTGCAGGAGGAAGGTTTTGTGCTCGGACGCGGTAATGGATTGGACCAGTGGGTTGAAAACCGTTTGCTGTTCATCGGTGAACACCTGCGGCGCTTCCGGGTTCCATTCGGGGTCCGTTTCCAGAATGGACGCGCGTTCCTGTTTGACGGCGAATGTTTGGGCCAGTCTCTTGCGCTTGAGTTCGCGGAGCGGCGCGGAATAACCGGGAATGTGTCTGGCGAGCTCGGAGATCAGGACTTCGCGTCCCGTTAAAAAATCTAACAGCTCGCGTTGTTTGGGACTGCGCTTGAGAAGTTTTTCGATATCTTCCGGCGTTCGGTTATCGAGTGTGAGGCAGGCTTTTTTGTCGTTGGTGTAGGCGACGGATTTTTTATGGATGCGCACCTCGGAGGACAAGTGCCCCTGTTTTACCAGTTGCGCCAGAGTATAGGCGCTGAACTGTTTGTGGAGCGCTTTTTGAATCTGTTTTTTATTGAGCGAGGTTTTGTTCTGGATGGCGAGCAAAATTTTGAGTGCGTTGGGGGGGAGAGAACGTTGGGCCAGAGCGGTTTCGCCGGCGCCGGTCAGATAAAAAATTTCGTGATGGTCTTCATCGAGGCCGCCGGGAAGCGCGGCTTTGATCACTTCACCCCAACCCGCGTTGTAATAATCCGCCACCCACCGGGTGAGCGCCAGCAACTCCTCCGAAATGACAGGCACCCCGTCGGGCAAATCTTCGATGAGCTTGAGTTCAAATCCCTCTTCGAAGGAATCGGTCAGGCCGACGACGGTGCCGGTGATTCTGCGGGGACCGAACGGCGCGCGCACGCGTGTTCCAATACGGACCTGTCCCTGAAACTCTTTCGGAATGCCATAGGTGAACGCCTCTTTGAGTGGAAGGTTGAACACAACTTGGGCATAGGCAGGCGCTTGGGGCATCTCTTCCGAGGGTAAAGAATTCTGTCGGGCGACGGTTGGAGGGGTCATGGGGATTCACCTTTCAGGCGGATTGTATCAGACTCCTACCCGGGTGGCGAATCGCCACAGATAATTTTAAAACCCTGAATTGCGCCCGAAGAGCATCGGTTGCCTGTAACAGATAGCCAGTTCCCTCCCCCGGTAGGGGGTTGACAGGGGCGGGCAATTCCACTAGTCTCTTCATTCTCCCCACGATCCCCATGCCGGTATTTAGTGGGGATTTCTTTTTGATCTGATACGGAGGTGCGCATTGTGAAAGTAGGAGATACCATCAAATTCGATTTCGCCGGTAAGAAGAAGGAAGGCGTGGTCGCCAAACTGTTTCCCAATTCCGTTCATCTGAAGGTGGACTTCGAGCGGGACAAGGGAAAAATCGTCAAACGCAAACTGAACGAAGTCGGCGCCGGTAAAGACAAAGGCAAGAAGGCCAAAAAATAATCCGGCGGATCTCTCCGGCTCCCGGATTTTCTAGAAGTATATTTTAATTTTGGCCTTTTTCCTCAAGGTTTCCAGATACGGTTTTTTCTTCCTGTCGATTTCCCTGTTCAGCAACAACTTGCGGATATTTTCCTTTTCGGTTACCAGAGAACCGTTCACCGCGGCCTTTTTATCCGTGACCTTCAGAATCTGCAATCCATGTTGCGTTCGGAAGATTGCACTGACCTCCCCCACCTTCAGTTGGAAAGCGAGCTTGGCGAAAGGGCCGAACATGCGGTCCTTCGTGAAGAATCCCAAATCCCCACCGCGTTTGGCGAGAGAATCCTGAGAGTGCAATTGGGCCAGCTCCGCGAAGTCGCCACCTTTCTTCAACCTGCCCAGGATTTTCCGCAGAGTCTGCCGTGCTTCCCGATCTCCTTTGGCCCCGGCCTTGATTAAAATGACGCTGGCTCGGCGTTGTTCCGTACTGGAAAACCGGTTGGAATTTTTCTTGAAATAGGTTTCGACCTGGTCATCGGTGACGTTTATCCCCTCAGCCAGTTCCCGGCGCAACACCGCGTCGATCAACAAATCGTCCTTGAGTTCCTGCCGGTAGGGGTCGAGTGTGAGTTCGCGTTTTTTCAACTCCGCCTGAAACTCTTTTTCCGAGCTGAATTTTTTCTTCACCGATTCCAATTCCGCCTGGACCAGCGAATCGGATACCTGGATGCCCATCTGGTTCGCTTGTTCCAGCAGGAGATTGCGGTTGATCTGGTCCTGCAGGTATTTTTTGGCGGCGACTTTTTCCTGGTCCTGCGTCAGTGGGATGCCCCGTTTCTGGTAGCGTTTTACCGTCCGGGTGAGGGCGGCCCAGATCGACGATTTTTTAATATTGGCTCCATTCACTTTCGCCAGGACTTCGGGCAGGGCGATGGTGGGTTTCACGGCGTGATCGTGGCCGGAATGCGCCCACACCGGAGACTCCGACAGGGCGGCCCAAAACAGCATCAATATCAATACAAACAGGGTCTTAAAGAGGTTCAAACGTTTCATGCAGGCATCCTTGTGGTTCGGTGGCTGGTGATCGGGTTTGTGAGAGTTGAGTCTCACCCGCTAACATAAAGCTTTGGGCGGGGGGATGTCAACCCGTTTTGGCCGGGCACATTTCCAAATGTGAGTACCTCGATGCTGTCAAACGAGGACGAATTTTCACCACAGAGGGCGCAGAGAAAACCAAAAGGAATAGGCCCCCCGGCCCCTCCTTCGACAGAGCCTGTCTTGAACTTGCCAAAGCACTCAGTAGGACCCATTGTGTGGAGGGGGATTTTATTGGAGGGGCAGGACGGTGCGGAATCCGTAAATATTGTTTTGCATATCGGGCGTATTGCGGGCCCGCTGGGTGGCCCCAACGCCGTCGATGTTATTGACCCAGGAGCCGCCGCGCAGAACCTTCATACCCGTCGCTTCGGAACCCTCCGGATCCAGCTCCGGGCTGACCCGGTAATAATCCTTGTCATACCAGTCGAGGCACCACTCCCAGACATTGCCGGCCATATTGAGCGCGCCGAAGGGGCTGGCCCCGGAAGCGTAATAATTGACGGGCGCTGTGTACTCGTATTTGTCCTCCATTCCGTATACGTTGACGAAATAGAGTTTCGATCCCTTGGCGTCCTGGGCTCCCCAGGGATAGGGACGTCCGTCGTTGCCCCGCGCGGTCTTTTCCCATTCCGCCTCGGTGGGCAATCGGCGGCCCTTCCAGCGGGAATAGGCCATGGCGTCAAACCAGCTGACGCCCACCACCGGCTGGTTGGGCTGATTGAACCGTTCATCGTCCCAGTATTTGGGTTGGGGATGGTTGGTGGCGTCCATGAAATTTTTGTACTCCGCGTTGCTGACTTCATACTTGTCGATGAAAAACGCCGAGGTGTACACGAAGTGCATCGGTTTCTGGTCATCGGCATCGCTGGAAGACAGGCCCATTTCAAAATAACCCTCGGGCACGTACACCATTCCGGGAGGGGGATTGGGTACCGCCCACGCGGGGGCAACCCATGCCGCAAACAAAACAAAACAGCCGGACAATATTTGGAATTGAATTTTTTTTAAGGAGAGGGGTTCAGGGACGGAAATCATGGAGCATCGAAAAAGCCGATATAGGTGACCAGTTGGGTCTCGGGATCAATGTGGATATCCTTTTCGATATTTTCAAATTCGATCCATTTGTAATGGCCGTTCCAGCAGTTCAGTGAGATGACGGAATTGCCGTACCAGTCCGTGCAGCGATTCAGAAAAATGGGCGCACTGCACCGGTTGCAAAGGCCATGAATTTCGATTGTATTTCCTGCTGCTTGCATATTTGAGCCGTATGGTCACAAATTAATCTCAATAATTCTAGATAGTTCCTAGTATGAATAAAAATAGAAACTCTGCAAGCAAAAATTGGAAATTTTTGTTTTTTCAAAGAAGAGTAAAGCGCAGTTTGTCAAGTATTTTCTTTCTGTCCGGGCTGCCGATGCGCGACAAAAAGAGGATATACAATGAGAAAGGACATTCCTGAAAACCCGAGCGTAAACACGGAATTTCACACTGAACGCTAGTCGGCCTGGGGTTCCGTTTGGGGTGGCAGCGGAAATTCAGCCTGCCGGAAAAGATTGGTGAGGGCCTCCAGTGGAAGACCGATGATGTTGGATTTAGACCCTTCCCAGGACTCGACCAGAAAGGATCCCTTTCCCTGAATGGCATAGGCTCCAGCCTTGTCGAGGGATTCGCCGGTAGCGACGTAGGA
>JAPUGN010000195.1 GCA_027298165.1 Nitrospinota bacterium | reverse complement strand
GTCGTTCGTCGGATTCGTGCCGGCCGACGCGCCCCGGCTGGTCATCCTGGTGATGATCGACGAGCCGCAGAAAACGTATTGGGGAGGCGAAGTGGCCGCCCCGGTGTTTCAAAAAATCGCCCTGAAAACCCTGCGCTACCTGCACATCCCTTCCAGCCTGGATCAGGTGTTCGTGCTGGACCGGGCGTAACTGAAGTCCGAAGGGGAACGCGCCCTGTGTTAGGACCGCCGGCGCCCCTTCTATCAGAGGGTTATGGGTCACACACTTTTGAACCTGATCGACGGTTACCCCATGGCTGACATCAACGGAACCTTGGATCGGAATATTGAGTCCATCGCCTACGACTCCCGCAAAGTGGAGCCCGAGGCCCTGTTTGTCGCCATGCCCGGCCACCACCACGACGGCAGCCGATTCATCGGGCAGGCCGTCGAGAAGCAGGCGGCCGCCTTCGTCACCGAAGTGTCGAAAGCGGATATGGCTAAAACGGGATTGAAGAGCCCGGGCGTCACCGCCATTCATGTGGACGATTCCAGGCATGTGCTGGCCTGGCTGTCCGACCGGTTTTACGGACGCCCCTCGGACCGGCTGGATTTGATCGGCATCACCGGCACCAACGGCAAAACCACGTTGACCTATATATTGGAAAAAATTTTTGAAACGGCGGGCCATTCCTGCGGGGTCATCGGCACCATCAATTACCGCTACGGCGGCAACGAATACCCCGCTCCCATGACCACGCCGGAGGCGCTGGAGATCAATCGCATGCTCCACGAGATGGCCGGCAAAGGGGTGGAAAAATGCTGCATCGAGGTGTCCTCCCATTCGCTAACGCTCAAGCGGGTGCGGGAGTTGCGGTTCGCGGTCGGAGTGTTCACCAATCTCACCCGGGACCACCTCGATTACCACAAAACGTTTGAACATTACAAGGACAGCAAAAAGATTTTGTTCCGCGATTGCAAAATTAAAAACCAGGTCATCAACATCGACGACCCGGTGGGACAGGAAATCGTGCAGGAAAGTTCCATAGAAACACTGACCACCGGATTGGATTCACGTGCAGACGTGACGGCGGAGGATTGTGTCCTGTTGGAAGACGGTATTCGGTTCACCCTGAAAACGCCTTCAGGCACCCAGGCCATTTCGTCCCCCCTGCTTGGGCGGCACAATGTTCACAACCTGCTCTCCGCCTCCGCCGTCGCGTTGGCACAAGGCATTTCCCTCGCACATATCGCGCAAGGCATTCAATCGCTGGAGCGGGTTCCGGGCCGGTTTGAAAAAATTCAGCAGGGGCAGAACTTCATCGTAGCCGTCGATTACGCGCATACCGACGACGCGCTGGCCAACGCCCTGAAAGTCGCCCGCACCCTCTCCAAAAACCGGGTGATTGTCGTGTTCGGATGCGGCGGCGACCGTGACCCCGGCAAACGCAAGGAAATGGGACGCGTCGCGCTGGAGATGAGCGACTTCACCGTCATCACCTCGGACAACCCCCGCACCGAGGACCCGGAACAGATCATCCAGCACATTTGCGAGGGCATCCCCGCAGGCCGGAAACCGAAAGAACACTACACGATCCTCCCCAACCGCAGGGAAGCGATCGATTTCGCCATCAAGAAGGCACAGACCGGCGACCTCGTATTGATCGCCGGCAAAGGGCACGAAGACTACCAGATCCTCAAATCCGGGAAAATCCATTTTGACGACCGCGAAGAGGCGGTGCGGGCTCTGAGGATCAGGCTGGGCGTGGGTTGATGGAAAGCGATTTGAACACATTGGTAAACGCCGTTAAAGGAGAACGCGTGATCGGCGAATTGGCACAGACATTTCAAGGCGTCTCGATCGATTCGAGAACGATGCAGCCCGGCGAGTTGTTCGTTTGCATCAAAGGCGACCAGTTCGACGGCCACGCTTTTTTGGGCCAGGTGATCGAAAACCAGGCCGCGGGCGTGGTGGTTTCGGATCAGGAGGCGCTCAAAAAAGCTCCCCTCAAGGAAAAAGGCGCGTTCGCGGTGGCGGTTCCGGACACCCTGCACGCTCTGCAGGAACTGGCGGCCTATCACCGGAGCCAGTCTCCCGTCCGCGTGGTGGGCGTCACCGGCACCAACGGCAAGTCGACCACCAAGGAAATGATCGCTGGCATTACCAACACCCGATTCAACACGTTAAAGACCCAGGGCAACTTGAACAACCATATCGGGCTCCCGTTGAGCCTGCTGAAGCTGGACGGGTCGCATGAGGTGGCGGTTCTGGAAATGGGTATGAGCGGTGCCGGGGAAATCGCGCGCTTGGCAGAAATCGCACGGCCTCAAATCGGAGTGATCACCAATATTTCACGTGCACACATGATCGATCTGAAATCGTTAGAGAATATCCAGGCCGCCAAAGGCGAGCTGTTCCAGGCGCTGGACGAGAGCGGCACCGCCGTCGTCAATGCCGACGACCCACTGGTGCACGAACTGGCACAGAACATCCGAGCCCAGGTGCTGACCTTCGGCATCGACCAGCCGGCGGATATCCAGGCCGAAAATATTCAACCGCTGGGCGAAACAGGATTCGACTTCAAGGTGCACACCCCCGGCGGCACGGTTCCGATTCATCTGCCCCTGCTCGGCCGGTTCAATATTTATAACGCACTGGCCGCCATGGCAGTGGGACAGGTGTTGGGCATCGCGCCGGAACGCATGAACGAAGGCATTCAGAATCTGCGGATGCTCCGGCAGAGAAACGAAGTCATTCGCCATCACGACATCATCTTCCTGAACGACACCTACAACGCCAACCCGCAATCGGTGCGGGAGGCGATGCGAACACTGGAACAATTCGATACCCCCGGCAAAAAGTTTCTGGTGATGGGAGACATGCTGGAGTTGGGAGACGAGACCGAACCGGCGCACCGGCAAATCGGCGCGGAAGCCGCCGCTCTAGCTTTCGACGGTTTTGTATGTGTCGGTGAAAGCGCGCGGCTCGCAGGCGAAAGCGCACGGGCATCGGGAATGAACGCCGCCTGGGTTGCGCTATTCAACGACCATCAGAATGCGGTCGATTATCTGGCCGAACGCGTGGGGCCCGGCGACTGTATTTTGTTCAAAGGATCGCGCGGGGTGCGCATGGAACTGGTTTTAGAAGGACTCATGAAAAAGGTTTAGAGGAAACGATGTTTTATCACATTTTTTATCCACTCAGTTCTGAGTTTTCGGTCTTCAACGTGTTCCGGTACATCACGTTCCGGTCGGCGTGGGCCGGAATTACCGCGCTCCTGCTGTGCCTGCTGATCACCCCTTACCTGATCCGTTTTCTCCAGAGACTGCAGATCGGCGAAAAAATCCGCAACGACGGACCGGAGCATCACCTCAGCAAAGCGGGCACACCGACCATGGGCGGACTGCTGATCCTGTTTTCATTTGTCCTCTCCACCCTGCTGTGGGCGAACCTCAGCAACATTTACATCTGGGTGGTTATTTTCGCCGCCGTCGGGTTCGGGTTGATCGGCCTGTACGACGATGTTTTGAAATTCCGCAAAGGCGACGGCCTCCGGGCGCGCAGCAAACTGCTTCTCCAGGCCCTGCTGAGTGTGGGCATCGGAGTATTTCTGGTGTACTACGATCCGGTCCGGACCGATTACGCCAGCCAACTGTTCGTTCCCTTCTTCAAGGATTTCACCCCCGACCTCGGCTGGGGGTACCTGATATTCATCGCGTTCATCGTGGTCGGCACCTCCAACGCGGTAAATTTGACCGACGGGCTCGACGGGTTGGCCATCGGGCCGATCATCATCGCGACGGTCGCGTTTACCGGTATCGTTTATTTGACCGGCCATTTCAAATTCGCCGAATACCTGAACATCCAGCACATCCGGGAAGCGGGAGAACTGGCGGTGCTGACCGCCGCAATCGTCGGTGCCAGCCTGGGGTTTCTCTGGTACAACACCTACCCCGCGCAAATCTTCATGGGCGATGTCGGTTCCCTGTCACTCGGCGGGGTACTGGGCACCATCGCCTGCATCTCCAAGCAGGAACTCCTACTGATTCCCATCGGCGGAATCTTCGTCATCGAAGCGTTGTCCGTCATCATTCAGGTCGGCTATTTCAAATACACCGGGGGAAAACGGTTTTTCAAGATGGCGCCCCTGGATCACCATTTCGAACAACTGGGCTGGCCGGAACCGAAAGTGATCGTCCGGTTCTGGATCGTCGCGGCGATTCTGGCCATCGCCAGTCTGAGTACGCTCAAACTGAGGTAACGCGTGAAGTTTAAGAACAAACAAATTTCCATCATTGGCATGGCGCGGACCGGCGTCGCTGCCTCCCATTACCTGGCGGAACAGGGCGCGCGCGTGACCCTGCACGACAGCAAACCGAAAGAGGCGCTGACCGAGGTTTTGAAACAACTCGACCCCAGAGTGACCACCGTGTTCCAGTCCTCGACGCCCCTGCCGGATGCCGAACTCGTCGTGTTGAGTCCCGGCGTGGATATCCATTCGCCGGATCTGGAATCTGCCCGGCAAAGCGGCGCGGAAATTATCAGCGAGCTGGAACTCGCGTACCGGGTAACCCAAACGCCGATCATCGCGGTGACCGGAACCAACGGTAAATCCACCACCACCTCGCTGATCGGCCATCTGCTGGAACGGGGCGGCAAAGACGTGCAGGTCGGCGGCAATATCGGGATTCCCTTCATCTCCCAGGTGCAGAATGCGCCGCGGGATTACCGGGTACTCGAGGTCAGCAGTTTCCAACTGGAAGGCACGGTGGAGTTTCATCCCGAAATCGGGGTGCTTCTGAACATCACGCCGGATCATCTCGACCGTCATAAAACCATCGAACATTACGCCACCCTGAAAGAAAAAATCGCCGTCAACCAGACCCGGGACGATGTGCTGGTGCTCAATCAGGACGATCCCTGGGTGCATCGCATCGCGGCGGGCAAGCCCTCGCAGAAATGGTATTTCAGCATGAACGGTCCGGTGGAGCGCGGTTGTTATCTGAAAAAGGATTGCGTCCTGTTCGCCGACGGCAAACGGGAAGAGACGGTCTGCCGCATCGGAGACTTGCAACAGGCCATGCAATTTCAGGTGGAAAACATTCTGCCTTCAGTCCTGGTGGCCCGCCTGGCTGGAATCGATAGCGCGATCATCACCAAGGCCCTGCCCGCATTTAAAGGACTGGAACACCGTATGGAATGGGTGCGCTCCATCAACGGCATCGATTTTATCAACGATTCCAAGGGTACCAACATTGGCGCCCTGGAAAAATCGCTCAACAGTTTCGAGAGGCCCATCGTATTGATCGCCGGCGGACAGGACAAGGACAGCGATTTCCAATCGTTGAAAGCGCTGTTCAAAAAGAAAGTCAAGCACATGGTGTTGATTGGAGAAGCGCGGCCAAAAATCCAGACGGTCCTCAACGGATCGTTCGGGCACGAAAGCGCGGACGACATGGAGTCCGCCGTTCGCGGGGCCTACGCTCACGCGCAACCGGGGGACGTGGTTCTGTTTTCCCCGGCCTGCGCCAGCTTCGATATGTTCCGGGACTACGAGGACCGGGGCCGGCAATTTAAAGGATGCGTTCAATCTCTGTGAGGTCCGTGAACCTTGAGCATGAAACACAATAATTGGAAGCCGCCAAAGGAGACGCGTGAGTTCCTATCGGAAAAAACAGTACGGGTGCGATTCAACGCTGGCGTGGGCCATTGCGGCGCTGACCCTGGCGGGGATCGTCATGGTGTTCAGTTCCAGCGCCGTGTACGCGCAGGAGACCTACGAGGATTCGTTTTACCTGCTGAAGCGCCACGTGGTGTGGGTCTTGCTGGGAACCGGTCTGCTGATGTTCGCGCGCAAATTCGATTATCACCGGTGGGACAAACTGACCATGCTCATTATGGCGGCGACGATCCTGCTTCTGCTGGCAGTGATGGTGCCCGCGTTCAGCAAGGAAGTCGGCGGCGCGCGGCGGTGGCTGACGCTCGGTGGGTTTTCCCTGCAACCCTCGGAGATCGCCAAGTTCACCGTCATCCTGTTCATTGCCAAGTCGATGGTGAAACGCGCCGACAAACTGAAAAGTTTCGCGTACGGATATCTGCCCAACCTGATCGTGCTGGGAATCTTTTTCCTGCTGATTCTTCTGCAACCGGATTTCGGCACCGCCATGATCATTTCCATCGTGGCATTCCTCATGCTGTACGTCGCCGGGATTCGCACCAAGTTTCTGGTGTATTCGGTACTGGGAGTTATTCCGTTTCTGGTCACCGCGGTGATGAGCGCGGAGTACCGGACCCGGCGCATTCTTTCGTTTCTCGATCCCTGGGCCGACCCTTCGGACACCGGGTTTCAGGCGATCCAGTCGTTTCTGGCGTTCGGGCGCGGCGGCATCTGGGGACTTGGGTTGGGCGACAGTCGGCAGAAACTGTTTTACCTGCCGGAAGCGCATACGGATTTCATCTTCTCCGTGATTGGGGAGGAACTGGGAATTATCGGCACGCTGGGAATCGTCCTGCTGTTCGGCATTTTGATCTGGCGGGGGTTCACCATCGCTGCGCAAGCCAAGGATTTATACGGCACACATCTGGCCATCTGGTTGACCGTTCTGGTGGGCGTGCAGGCCTTCACCAATATGGGTGTAACGGTCGGCGTTTTGCCGACCAAAGGATTAACGCTTCCTTTCATCAGCCTGGGCGGGTCGTCCATGCTGATCACGTTGTTGTGCACGGGAGTATTGTTGAACATCTCGGACCATTCGGTCCGGCGTTGAATATTTTTTAATGACGAACTCGGTCGTCATAGCGGGCGGCGGGACCGGAGGGCATCTCTATCCCGGCATCGCCCTGGCGAAAGCGCTTATGA
>JAPUGN010000194.1 GCA_027298165.1 Nitrospinota bacterium | reverse complement strand
AGGAGGTCCTCCATTATATAAACGCCGGGGAGAAACAACTCATCGTCGACGGAACATTAGGCGATGGGGGGCACACCGAGGCGATATTGCAGAATTCCGGGCCGCAATGCCGGGTTCTGGGAATCGACCGGGATGCCGAAGCCCTGGCACGAGCCCGCAAGCGATTGGCTCCTTTTGGAGAAAGGGTTATTTTGGTGCACGGGAATTACAGTGAAATCCAAAGCATCCTGGCTCAAAGGAACATCCAGGAAATTGACGGCTTGCTGTTGGACCTCGGGGTTTCGTCCCGGCAGTTGAACACCCCGGAGCGCGGGTTCAGTTTCATGAACGACGGCCCTCTCGACATGCGCATGAATAAAGAGGACACAACGACGGCGGCGGATCTTCTCGAAACGCTGTCAGATAAAGAATTAGAAGACATTATAAAAACTTACGGAGAAGAACGACACTACAAAAAGATCGTACGGTATATCCGCAAAGCGCAGGGCAAAGGCCCCCTAAGCACTACTGCCTCACTTTCTAAAATCCTCTCCAGCGCGGTCAAACAACCGCGTCCCGCGAGAATTCATCCCTCGACACGAACCTTCCAAGCCCTGCGCATTGCGGTCAACCGTGAACTCGATCATCTCCGAACCGCCCTTTCCGAATCCCTGAACATTTTAAACGCCGCCGCCCGGCTGGTGGTGATCTCCTTTCACTCGCTGGAAGACCGCATCGTCAAGCAGTTCATCCACGACGAAGAGAAAGGATGCATCTGCCCGCCGAAAATACCGATCTGCGTTTGCGGCAAAAAGAGCCAGCTTAAAAAAGTGACCCGCCGGGTGGTGATTCCATCGGCGGAAGAGGTACGGCTCAACCCCCGCGCTTCCAGCTCCCGGCTGAGAGCGGCTGAAAGAATTTATGTTTAATTTGGCACGCACATGGGTGGCCCAGGTATTTCACGTATCCCCCCGGGAGTTCTGGGTGGTGGTGCTGGTGGGCTTTCTTTTTCTGGCGTGCGCCCTGGCCTACGTCTGGCCCAACGTCAAAATGGTGAATTTGGCATATGAGTTTCAGGAACAGAAGCGCCTTTACCAGGAACAGCTTCAGGAAAACAATCTGCTCAAGCTGGAGCGCGACAGCCTGATGTCCCTGGACCGCATCCAGTTTCTGGCGGAAACCCAGATCGGCATGGAAGAACCCCAACCCGGACAGGTTGTCACCATTCTGTTGAAATAACGTCATGCGAAAAAACCCATCTCAATCCCATCGCACCTCGGTCCAGGCCGTCAAAAGCCGGCTGGCCCTGATTTCCCTGATGCTGTCTGCCGCCGGCCTGGTGCTGGTGGGAAGACTGGTGCATCTCCAGATCATTCAGCACGACCGCCTCTTGGCGCAGTCCGAAAAGCAGTATTTGAGATCGGTGGAAATCACTTCCGGGCGAGGCAACATTTACGACCGCAACCGCAATCAGCTGGCCACCAACATCCAGGTGGAATCGGTGTATGCCGACCCCAAAAGCGTCGTCGAAAAAACCACCACCGCCCGCATTCTGGCCCGGGTGCTGGGGCTGAACCCGAGCGCCGTCCTCAAAAAACTGAAATCCAACCGGCATTTTGTCTGGATCAAGCGCAAAAGCGAACTGAATGCGGTTGAAAATCTCAAGCAGTTGGATCTGGTCGGCGTCGGATTCATCGCCGAGACCAAACGCTATTACCCGAAACGCAAACTCGCCGCCAGCACCCTCGGGTTCGTGGGCCTCGACAACCAGGGCCTCGCCGGCATCGAGCATTTTCATCACGCCGTTTTAAAGGGGAACCCTCAGCGAACGGTTCTGGAAAAAGACGCGCGCGGCCGTTTCCTGTGGACCACCGCCCACGCGCAAGACATCAACCGCGGCAAGCAGGACGTGGTGCTGGCGTTGGACGAGGTCATCCAGTTCATCGCCGAGCGGGAGCTCAGCCGGCAAGTCAAAGAATACCAGGCCAAAAGCGGGCTGGCGATTGTCATGGACCCGTTCACCGGCGCGGTGTACGCCATGGCCTCCGCGCCCGAGTTCAACCCGAACAATTACGCGGCCTACCCTTCTCATATCTGGCGGAACGATGCCGTGGCCAGCGCCTACGAACCGGGCTCCATTTTCAAACCCATCGTGGCGGCGGCCAGCATTCAGGAAGGTTTGGCGGGCCCCGACGATATTTTTTTCTGTGAAAACGGATCGTTCAAGATCGGCACATCGCGCATCGGCGAAGCCTCCAACCATCAATTCGGATGGCTGACCCTGCGCAACATCATCGCCAAGTCGAGCAATATCGGCGCCATCAAAATTGCCCAGATACTGGGCAAGCGCCGGTTCTTCGACTACATCCAGAAGTTCGGGTTCGGCCGCAAATTGGGAGTCGACCTGCCCGGCGAAGCGTCGGGATCCGTGAAGGGCATCAAGCAATGGTCAGGGTTGTCTCTGGCCTCCATGTCCTTCGGGCATGAAATTTCCGTGACTCCCATTCAGATGGTCTCTGCCATCTCCGCCATTGCCAACGGCGGCGTGCTCATCCGTCCGCGGTTGACCCATGCCATCCTCAAAAACGGAGTGCTGGATCGAACGTTTGAGCCGGAGGGCATCCAGACGGTGCTGTCCGAGGAGACCAGCCGCCAGATGATCAACATTCTCAAGTCGGTGGTTAAAACCGGCACCGGCGCCAAGGCCGCGATTCCCGGCTTCGAGGTGGCGGGCAAAACCGGCACCGCCCAGAAGATCGATCCGAAAACTCATACGTACTCGCAAACAAAATATCTCGCGTCGTTCATCGGATTCGTTCCGGCCGACGCGCCCCGGCTGGTCATCCTGGTGATGATCGACGAGCCGCAGAAATTGTATTGGGGAGGCGAAGTGGCCGCCCCGGTGTTTCAAAAAATCGCCCGGAAAACCCTGCGCTACCTGCTCATCCCTTCCAGCCTGGATGAGGTGTTAGTGCTGGACCGGGCGTAACTGAAGTCCGAAGGGGAACGCGCCCTGTGTTAGGACCGCCGGCGCCCCTTCTATCAGAGGGTTATGGTTCACACACTTTTGAACCTGATCGACGGTTACCCCATGGCTGACATCAACGGAACCTTGGATCGGAATATTGAGTCCATCGCCTACGACTCCCGCAAAGTG
>JAPUGN010000193.1 GCA_027298165.1 Nitrospinota bacterium | reverse complement strand
TACGACCGCAACACCCTGCTGGTGGCTTTGGGAGGCGGAGTCATCGGCGATCTCACCGGATTCATTGCGGCGACATTTTTGAGAGGAGTCCCATACATTCAGGTGCCCACCACACTCCTGTCCCAGGTGGATAGCAGTGTGGGTGGGAAAACCGCCGTCAACCATCCCCAGGGGAAAAACCTGATCGGCGCCTTTTATCAGCCCCGGCTGGTGGCGATCGACCTCGACACCCTGGATTCCCTGCCTATCGATGAATTCCGCGCGGGCATGGCTGAAATCATCAAGTACGGAGTCATTGCCGATCCCGAACTGTTCGCCTTCCTGGAGAAAAACTTCAAGAAAATTCTAGCGCAGGACACTGAATGCCTCGCGACCATCATTGAAACTTCCTGCGCCATCAAGGCCCGAGTGGTGGAACGCGACGAGCGGGAAAGCCATTACCGCATGATTCTGAACTTCGGCCACACCCTCGGGCACGCCATCGAAGCGTTGACCCATTACTCCCGTTACAAACATGGCGAGGCCGTGGCCATCGGCATGGTGTATGCCGCCAAACTGTCCCGCCAACTGGGCCATTGCTCCGATGACGTGGTGAACCAAATCGCCGCTCAGGTCGAGCGGTTCGGCCTGCCCTCAAGTCTGCCGGAATTTCCCGCCGCAGACTATATCGAGACCCTCTACCGAGACAAAAAAGTCCAAGACAAAAACATTCGCTTCATTCTGGTCAAAGATATCGGCACGGTGGAAATTGTCGACCGGGTCTCCGAAGCGGAAATCGAAAAAGTCCTGACCGCCTGATGCCAGAGGCGTCCCACGTCCTCCTTCTGGCATATTGACTTCCCGCCGCCTTTTGTTATATTCGGAAGTGAAGTTTATTTCCTGTTGTAAGAATCTCATTCAACGGTCCCGAAAGCGCGCCCCGGTACGCATACAAAGGCATCAAACCCCACTGGTTTCCTGGATTGGGAATCAGCATGATTGGGTCTTCAATACACACCATTTGCAAAACACCTGAAGAGTCGGAGGTGTCCCATGGCAAAATTATTCAAAAACTACATCAATGGCGAATGGAAGGCTTCTTCCAGCGGAGAAACATTTGAAAACCTGAACCCCGCCAACTGCAACGAGGTGGTGGGGCGGTTCCAGAAATCCAACGCCAAAGACGTCGAAGAAGCCATCGCCGCCGCCGCAGGCGCGCAACAGAAATGGCGCGAAACCCCGGCTCCCAAGCGCGGTGAAATTTTGTTTAAAGTCGCCGAACTGCTTCTCAAGGAAAAAGAATCCCTGGCGCAGGACATGACCCGGGAAATGGGTAAGATCATCAATGAATCCCGCGGGGACGTGCAGGAGGCCGTTGATTTGGCCTACTACACCGCTGGAGAAGGGCGGCGCCTGCTTGGCGAATCCGTTCCCTCCGAACTCAAAAACAAATTTTGCATGTCCGTGCGCATGCCCGTCGGCATCGTATCCGCCATTACCCCGTGGAATTTCCCCATCGCCATCCCCTCGTGGAAACTGATTCCCGCGCTGATCTGCGGCAACACCGTGATCATCAAACCGGCGACCGATACGCCGCTGTCGGTCGTCAACTTCGTGAAGATTTTCGAACAGGCGGGCCTGCCCCCCGGCGTGGTGAACCTGGTCACCGGCTCCGGCACCGAAGTCGGTACCCCTATGATCGAGCACGACAAGGTCAGTCTCGTCTCCTTCACCGGGTCGACCGATACCGGCGCGGTGATCGCCTCCAGTTGCGCCAAGCAGATGAAACAGTACTCGCTGGAGATGGGTGGCAAGAACGCCATAATCGTGATGGACGATGCCGATCTCGACCTGGCGGTGGAAGGCGTCCTCTTCGGAGCGTTCGGCACCACCGGGCAACGTTGTACCGCCTGCAGCCGCGTCATCGCTCACAAAAAAATCCTGAAAAAATTTACCGACCTGCTGGTCAAGCGCACACAATCCCTGAAACTGGGTGACGGCCTGCAGGCCAAGACGGATGTCGGGCCCCTCGTCAACGAAAGCCAGCGCACCAAGGTGCACAACTATGTGCAGATCGGCAAGAACGAAGGTGCGAAATTGCTCATCGGCGGTAACTACGTCACCGGCAAGAATTGTAAGAACGGATCGTTTTACCAGCCGACCGTCTTTGGCGACGTAGCGCCAAAGATGCGTATTGCGCAGGAGGAAATTTTTGGACCGGTTCTCGGTATCATTCCCTGCAACACATTCGAGCAGGCCGTGGAGATCGTCAACGATTCAAAATTCGGCCTGTCGTCCGCCATTTACACGCGCGACGTCAACCGGGCCTTCAAAGCCATCGAAACCCTGGACACGGGGATCACCTACATCAACGCGTCAACTATCGGCGCGGAAATCCAACTGCCGTTCGGTGGCACCAAGGGCACCGGCAACGGCCACCGCGAGGCGGGCACGGCGGCGCTCGAAATCTTCTCTGAATGGAAATCGGTTTATATCGATTACAGCGGTAAACTGCAGAAAGCCCAGATCGAGCACGATTGACCGCTCCGCGCAGGGCGAACAAAAATAGCGCGCCTCCTTTTAAAGAGCCTGTCCTGAGCTTATCGAAGGAGGGGCTGGGGGGTTTCCTCCTTCCATAGTTGTCCGGTTTATTGGGCTCCCCTGACAGGGAGGGGAAACTGGCTGACCGTTGACGGTAAGCGATGAGTCCCATGTGAAATTAAGGTTTTTAAATTTGCTCCGGGCCTTGCCCGGCCAGCGGAGGCACTCCGCGGAAAGGGGAGGACCATTTTTCAATTTTCCGTACTCGCCAGCGGCAGTAAGGGCAACGCCGTCTATATCGAAAGCAAACAGGCGCGCATCCTTATCGACCTCGGCATTGGACCGCGCGTCCTCAAAAAACGCTTGGAGCATATCCGGCGTCAGCCGCAGGATGTTACCGCTCTGTTTCTCACCCATGAACATTCCGACCATATCAGCGGCGCCGGAGCCCTCACCAAAAAACACGGCACACCGATCTACGGCACGCGCGGCACCCGCGAAGAGATGCGGCGGCACGTCAGCCCGGACGTGGACTGGCGGGCCATTGAGAGAGAAGACGAAACCGTGGTTGGGGATTTAAGGGTCGAGTCGTTCGCCACTCCGCACGACGCGGTGGAATCGGTCGCTTACGTGGTGCGCTGTGGATCGCAGAAGCTGGGACACATCACCGATCTTGGGCGGATCACCCCGCTGATCATAGAAAAGTTGCAGGGCTGCGATGTTTTATTGGTGGAATCGAATCACGACGAACGCATGCTGGAGAACGGCCATTACCCGTGGCCGCTCAAGCAGAGGATCCAAAGCGACGTCGGGCATTTATCGAATGAGGCCTGTGCGGATCTTCTGGCGCGGGTGAAACATGACGCGCTCAAGACCGTGGTGTTGATGCACTTGAGCGAATCGAATAATCATCCGGAGATCGCGATGGACTCCGCCCGCCGGGTGCTGGGCGACCACCCCGCCACCCTCTTCCCCGCCCGCCAGAGCACACCTTCCGTCCTCATCCCCATCGAATAGAATTTTCTCTCTAAAACATCATGAGTGATATTCAAGACAAAATTCTCGGCAGCTGGCTCGGCATGGCGGTGGGGGATGCGTTGGGGCAGTCGGTGAAGGGTCTCAAGCCGGCGACGGTGAAGCAGTATTTCAAACAGGTCGACGGTTACCACGATGTCCGACCTTATATCGGGAAAGGCATCAAGCAGTACCGCATGGCGGGTCTCTACGGCGTGCAGACCCAGCGCGCGCTGGCGGTGTGCGATTCGCTGTTGAAAACCAAAAAGCCGAACGGTGAAGACATTTCCAGTCTGCTGGTGACCTTGAGTGCGCACGGACCGGAAAACTATTTCGGCGTGTTTCGCCGTCCGGAAGGATGCTTTTATAAAAGTGTGCAGGATTTTCCCAACCGGATCGACCCGCTGAGGGCGGATCAGGCATCGGCCTACGCCTGTTATTTTTCGATGGCGGTGCCGCTGGCTTTGTATCTGCAGAGGCCTTCCAAAACACTGATGCAGTATGGTATTCAAACTTGCCTGTTGTTGAGCCGTCATCCGTGGGAAGTGACGGGCACGGCGTTGGCAGGATTTATCACCGCACGGTTGCTCAATGAAGAAGGATTGCCGGAGGCTGCGATTCTTTTGCATGAAGCGGCGGAGTTCTGCGAAACGGCAGAGGCCGCCTACCGGGAATCTTATCCCGACCGATTTGCGTTGCAGGGAAAAGACCCGCAGGCGATGAGCCGGACTTTACATGATCTGGTTGATCAATTTTCCAAAGGTGAACGGGAAAATTTACCCGCCTGGATTTGTGACAACGCGTCTTCTTATATCGGAGCGAAAATTGTGCATGCCACACAAGGCCATGCTCTGACGATTCTACCGCTGGCGTTGTGTCATTTGTTGACGCGCGGCGCGGACTTTGCCCCGGTGTTGACCGAGACCTTGAATCTGGGACGCGAGGCAGACAAGCTGGGCGCTCTGGTCGGGGCTTGGGCGGGGGCTGTGCATGGGATTTCCGGCATCCCGGATTCGTGGAAATCGGGGTTGGTGAACGGCAAGGAAATCCGCCTGCGCGGCGAGGCTCTGGCCAAGAGGAAAAAGGGGTTGGCGGGCCGGGATTTGTTGGAGATGGAGCTGGGCCTGACCCAGAAAGAGGCCGAGGAGCGCCGCAAATATCTGCCGAAGGAAGCCCGGAAATCCGCTAAAATGGCCTCTGTTCTGGAGGATTTATGGCTGGAGGAGGACGACGAAGACAGCCTGCCCCAGCTGAAGGAAGATCCCCGACGCTGGCGCCAGTTTGAGAGGGATAAAACCCGCAAAAAGAGGGATCGCAGGAGGAATTTGCCCCCAGGCTAGCGCCTGGAGGCAATTTTGCAGGGGCTGATTTCCGCGATTGAAGCGTTATTTTCGCATCTCAAGGTTTTAAAGTTCGCCCCGCGCGGAGCGGCCAGAAGTCCTTGAAATTTTGGGGAAAAGAGGGCAAATAGGCCTATCCATCCCGCCCAGAACCGCTTATAATGGGTTAATACATTGAATCCAAAAAAGTTATTCGATCCCGGCCCGGACTGGTGTGGTTTCGGGTGGGGCGTTTTCTGATCGTCGTAAATCACATAAAGGAGAGCATTGTGAGAACCGGAAAAACGTTAATTGGGGTCCTGCTGATGTGTGTGGTGGCCAGCGGGGCGTTTGCCGCCGATGAAAAAAAGCTGGCCCTCGCTCCGGGTCAAATTGTCATCGGTGAGAATGTGTCTCCCGGCATGCCTTTGAAACAGGCTATCGAGGTGTTGGGTGTTCCCGACAAGGTGAAAGTGGTTCGCGGCGCCAGCCAGGATCGCGACAGCATCGAGATCACTTATGCCCAGCATGGTCTGGTGATCCGGGCCATGTCCAGCGGCACCCAGATCGAAGGAATTGAAATCGGCCCCACCTTTAAAGGGACATTCAAGTCCGAGAGCGGCATCAAGCTGGGCGTCAAATATGAGATGGTGATCGGTGAGTACGGCCTGCCTGCCTCTTTGACGTCGCAGGTGATGCGTTATCCCAATAAGGGATTGTATTTTCAATTGAACAATGAGCGATTGCTGTCAGCGAAGACGTACGCCAATGGCACCAAGCTGATGGACGCCAACTTGATGAATCCCTGAAAAATTTTTAAGCTTTCCTTTATGTATGACGCGAACCGGGTCGGCGCAGACGTGCCCTCCCGGCAGCGTTCTTCCTGCCTGATTTCCGTTGTCCTCCGGTTACCCTTTACAACGTTTGATGCAGGGCGGTATCGAGACTGTCCCACGCATCACAATTGGGACACTCCCCGGACCATTGTTCGAATTCCTTATGACATTGTCGGCAGACAAACCTGGACAGTGAAGAGGTCACTTTTTTCAGGGCGGCGCGGATCACCTGATCCGCTTTGTCCTCTTGATTCTGGTCCTGGTGCGCCTTGATGAGGAGCAGGTGCGCCGGGATGGAAGGGTTGGCAATACTCCATAACGTTTGCATGGCTTCTTCCATTTGCCCCTGGTCGATATACAATTCCGCCAGGACCAGAGACAGGGTTTCCTTTTCGGAATTTCTCGAAGCCCGGACCGCTTCCTGATAGAGCTTGATCACTTCACCCGGTTTGTCAGATTGTTCATAGGTCTCGCGCAGGCGAAGCAGGCAGATGTGCGAGCCGGTTTGTTGGAAGCCGGATTTCCAGATTTTGATGGCGGCTTTCAGGTTGTCGGCTTTCTTGTACAGGTCTCCCAGTTTAATATACGGTGGGAGTGCCAGCGGGTTGACCTTGATGGCGCGCTGGAATTCGGAAATCGCCGACTCGATCATTTGTTGATGAAGCAGTTCGCATCCTCTGAAATAGGCGATCTGGCCGGAATATTCCTTTTCCCGTTCGAGGTCCCGGGCATCTGAGACATGCGATAGAATGGATTTTTGGATTTGCAGGACCAGGTTCCAATCGCCCTGATTCCGGTAAGCCTGCCGGAGTTTGCGCAGGATAAGGAGGGATTCAGGTTCAAGATGGCGCGCCTGTTTAAGAGTTTCGATAGCCTGTTCGGTTTGTCCTGCGGCGGCGAAATCTTCAGCCAGGTATTGCAGGGCCCGCGGGTTGTTCCGGTCTTGGTCGACGGCCTGCTGATGCGTTTCGATTGCCTTCAGGGTTTTCCCATTGTTCCGGTACAGGTTGCCCAGGTGAATCAGCGATGGAATGTGGTGCGGGTTGCTCTTCAGAATTTTTTTGAGGAGTGAAAGGCCTTTTTCACGATGTCCGCCTTCCACGGCGATTTCGGCTTTTTGAAATAAATTTTCCCACCGCTGTTGCCGGCGCGTTCTGTTTTCCTGGGACCGGGTTTTGAGAAACGATTTGAAAGTTTCCCGGATGTGACTGAAACCGGTGAAGACGGAAGTCAACAGCGCCCCCACCAGAACCGAAGCCAACAGAAACACCACCACCGGTACCTGGAGCGTCCGGTCCTGGGTCATGCGGACATCGATGTTTCCCGGATTCAGGAAAGTGAAGTAGGTGGTCAGCAAAACAAATAAAATGAAGGTTAAGATCAGCCTTAAAGACACGTGGCAGGCCTCTGTTTGAGTTGATTTATAACAGTATAACCAATTTTGGCTCGAAGGGGGGAATTGCCCGGCGGGGGCCGGAGAAGGGGAATTTAAAAGGCTTCGAAGGGGTCCGAACCGTTGCTCCGGTCGTTTTTCTGGTCCTCCTCGATTTTATTGAGGCAGGCGACGCAATGCTGGGTGAAAGGGACCAGGGTCAATCGGGCTTGGGGAATGGGCGCCTCGCACAATTTGCAGATCCCATATCCGCCGTTTTCGATCTGATAGAGGGCTTCTTCCACTTGGATCAGTTTTTCACGGTCCTGTTCTCCAAGGTTGAGCAGCATCTGCTGGGAAAAGGATCGTGAGGCGTCGTCTGTAACATCGGGAACGAGCTGGGTGAATTCCTCATCCTTGCTCGTTTTGAGGTTTTTTTCGATTCCGCCCAGCAAGTGGGCGCGAATATCCTGTAACTTGGATTTGATTGCCGGCAGGTTTTTGTACTTCATTTTTTGGAATTCTCCACATTCGATTATCCACTCATCTCCGCGATTACGGGAACATCTCCCCACAGGCGTTCCAAGTCGTAATAAAGCCGTGTTTCGTGATAGAACACATGGGCGATTAAATCTCCCAAATCCAAGATGATCCAGTTGCCGGTGGAATGGCCTTCCACAATAGTCACCTTATAGGGGCTTTGGTAGGATCGTTCCAGGATACTGTCCGCAATGGCCTGCACCTGAACCTTGGACCGTCCACTGCAAATGAAGAAATAGTCGGTCAAACCGGTCCGGTTTCTAAGGTCAAGAATGATGATGTCGGAAGCTTTTTTGTCGGTAGCGGCGTCCACCACCATTTGTTGAAGCTCGCTTAAGGGATCTTTCATTCAAGTTGCGGCTGGGGATTGGCTTGGTATAAAAGATGGGTCATGATATACCGTTCGACTTCGAGTGGCAACATCTTTTTAACTGATAAACGGGCCTTTATCTGGCTTCTGATGTCGCTGGATGAAATGTCCAGGGGCTCGATGCCGCAAAAAACCAGGGTCTTTTCCGTCTCCCTCGAGAGAAAGGTTTGAGTCCCGCCGGCTTCCCGGTCCACTTGATAAGTGAAGGGCAGGTTTTTTATCAGAGAGGGCAGGACTGTTTGAGTGGTACCGTCCAGATAACCGGGGCGGGTGGCGACGACCAGGTGAACCTTCTGTAATATCTCCCGGACTTGTTTCCATGAAGCGAAGTCGTGGAACGTATCCATCCCCAGAATCAAATACCAGTCGCGGTCGGGGTGCCGTTGATGCAGTGCGGTGAGGGTATTAATAGTATAGGAAATTTTTTTTTGCTGGAGCTCGATTTCGGAAATTTGAAACTTGGGGAATGGAGCCAGAGCTTCTTTCAGCATATTGAGACGATGATCGGTCCCCGCCGAAACCCAGTCCTGTTTATGGGGGGATCTCCAGGCGGGAATGAACCACACCCGGTCCAAATGCATTTTTTCCAGAACATCCTGCGCTAAACCCAGATGTCCCAAATGTACTGGGTCGAAGGTCCCACCTAAAATTCCTGACTTTTGTCTGGGAGAACTGTTCATGAGCGATTATGGCCTTTATTGCAAGACCTTACCCTGAATAGGGGCGGAGTCCAAGCAATTTGGGCGGCCCTCTCCCATTATTCCCTTAATTGTCAGTTTTAGAGATAATACTGGGGTTCAACGCGAATGTGGCCCAATGGATATTGAAAAAATCGAATATAACCATTTGAAAAATTAATGGTTAGCTCTTATACTGGGAAACCAGGCGAATATGGCATTCCCTTTGCATCGTTTATGAAATTCAAAGGGAAAATGAGGAGTGAGTATGAAAAGCGTGGAGCAATTGAAGGGTTTAGGGAGAAAAATTACTGATTCTGAAAGTGGGTTTACCCTGATTGAGTTGTTGATTGTGATCGCCATTATCGGTATCTTGGCGGCAATCGCCATTCCCCAATTCAATCAGTATAAAACCCGCTCCTACGACGCTGACGCCAAATCCAATTTGCATAATATTTATGTTGCCTGCAAAGCCTATTGGGGAGATGTAGGCTCCGGAAATGCTTGCACCGTAACCATAGCCAAGGGAACCGCCTATGGTTTTATACAATCCTCTAATATCAGTATCACCTCCACCGGGGTCGACTGGAACTATTCCGCTTCCGCAATGAATATAAACAGCAACAACTCGTTCTCTATCGATAATATGGGGGATATCAATCTGTTGTAATCGGTCCATCCAGTTTCAATCTTAACCCGACTGTCCGCTGGGGATCACAGGTGACACCTTGTCAGGCCTGTTTTCCCTGAAAAAATCGTACAAACAAAATATGAATATCTTTAAAGCAGTTTCCATTCTGTTCCCTTGCAAGTACAAGGGGAATCCCATTTGTTCATTAAGAGTTTCCCAAATTTTGTCTGAGAGTGACAGAAATTGTCCGTATTCCGGGAAATCCGGCGGTCCACCAGGGGGCCACAAACGGGTTGAAAATTTACAACTACTTGAAAAATAAGGTAATTTTCTATTTTTCGGGGATTTTTTCAATGAATGGCATTGGTATTGCAAAGTAAATACAAAACCGAATACGAGTTTAGAGTTCGGGGGAGGATCCCCAGAAGTCATTAGGTTCATTTAATAGCAAGTATTATTGATGATTCAGGAGGAGTATTCAGCATGTTAAAAATTAGAAACGAAAAAGGTTTTACCCTGATCGAACTGCTGATCGTTATCGCCATTATCGGTATTCTGGCGGCGATCGCTATTCCGCAGTTCAACCAGTACAAAGCGCGGGCTTATGATTCCGACGTGAAGTCCAATATCCACAACATTTATCTGGCATGTAAGGCTTATTGGGCGGACTCCGGTTCGGGCGTGTCTTGTACCGAAGCGACCGCTCTGTTAACCACTTATGGTTACATTCAATCTGCCGCCGTGACGATCAACGTTGGTGGTGATGAAACTTCATGGTTGGGTTCCGCCACAAACGTGAACAACACCGCGAAAGTTTTCACGGTTAACTCTATAGGTACTATCAGCCCGTAATGAGTTAATTTGAAGTTTTCAATGCAAGTTAACGATTGAGAGGCTCTTCCCACCCCCCGGGGTGGGAAGGGTTTTCTTTTTAACCTCATGTTATCCCACGACACCCCCTCTCCATTTAAAATATACCTACCCCTGTTTTTAATTTTGTCCTGGTTCATTTATTTATCCACCCTGTCCCCGACAGTCTTCTATCGCGATACCCCGGAGTTTGTGAATACGGCTTTTGCGCTGGGGATCAGCCATCCGGCCGGATTCCCGATTTACAACTTGATGGCCAAGACGGTGACATTCTTTCCAATGGGATCGGTTCCTTTCAAGATCAATCTGTTTTCCAGCCTGATGGCCTGTCTGGCACTGCTGATTTTATACGCGGCGTCGTTATCGTTTCTAAGGGTGCTGGCCGGCAAAGAGTCGTCGGAGTCTTTTTTATGGCCCGCTCTCTTACCAGTGGGAATGTTTGCTTTCAGCGTTCCGTTCTGGAGCAATACCATGCTGGCGGAGGTGTACACGCTCCACACCTTTTTTACCGTGTCCATCGTACTGGCCCTGTTGAAATGGAAAGAGCAGGAGGATATTCGTTACCTGTATGCGGCGGCCCTGATCTATGGGTTGAGTGCCGGGAACCACGGCACGGTGGCGTTTTATCTGCCCGCAATCATGATTCTGTTTTTTTTCTGGTGCCGACAGAATCCTTGGCGACATCTTTCCTTGTGCAGCGCGTTTTTCCTTTTGGGATTTTCGGTGTATGCGTATCTTCCGATCCGTTCCTTAACCGAACCGACCTTCGATTGGGGTAATCCCGAGACCCTTAAGGGATTCCTGTTTCAGATTACTGACCGGAAAGACGCGCACAGTCACTTTGGCGTTTTAAGTCCAGTGGCGGGTGCTTCCGCAGTGGCGGAAACCGGCGCATCAATGATGAGCGGGATTACCAGGTGGTTTTCGAAATCGGGACATGTGATACAGGTGTTTATCGGAGATGTGGCCCACAGCCTGTCCTGGGTATCGGTTGCCGGGTTTTTAATGGGAGCCGTGGTGTGTTTCAGAAAAAGCCTGCCGCTGTTTCTGTTCTTTTCGGTGATCGTGGCAACCAATACGGCATTTTTTGTTTCCTGGCGGGGAGAGGCGTTTTTGCCTTCTTATGTCGTTGTGACTCTGCTGACGGCCTTGGCGCTTTACCAAATCCTGTACACGGCCTGGTGGCAACGGCGAACCCAAGAGGCTTCGCGGAGTCGACGCACAACGGGAATATGGAATACATCCGGGACGGTGGGCATGGTCGTTTTCCTTGCACTCGGTCTGTCTGTTCCCTGGGCGATATGGAAAAACTATTCCCGGGTGGACCACTCCTGGAATCATCTTTCAGAATCGATGACGCGCCGCGTGTATCTAACCCTTCCCGACCGGGCAGTGTTCATTTCCGGCATGTCGTGGTTTTTTTACAATTACAATCAGGATGTGCGGCGCCTGCGGGACGATGTGACGGCGCTCACGGTGTGGGATCTGATTTCACCCCACCGCACCGGTTTGTTGACCCCCAGAAGATATCCGAATCTGTTCCTCCCGGATTCCGCTAAATATGATTTAAAAACTCTGGAGGGTATCTCGGATTATTCCCAGGAGTTAGTTCAGCGGAATGCCGTGGCGGCCCCCGTGGTTTTGGAGGCGAACGAGACCCTGTTTGAGCAAACCAAATTCACCGAACACTGGCAACCCTATCGCAATGTGTTGTTGCAGTACAACCCCCCAGCTCTTATGATGCAACAACCCCGGTCCACGCACCTGCGGTCCTGGCGGGAGTTTAAAAATATACTAGAGACGGAGCTGGCTCGGCCGGGTAGTGGGCGGGATGTAGACTGGATCAATATTCCGATGTCCTGGATCAATTCGTTGAGAAATTATTTTCACGCTACTGGAGAATATGAACTGGAACGGGAAGTGCTGGAAATGCAAAGAAGTTTTCTAGGCTATCGTGGCCGGGAGTGGGGATTGAACTACCTGGACAATCTGGTATTGACCGGACGTCTGGGGAAGGCGCAGTTGTGGATGGATCAATTCCAGCAGGAATTTCCCGGTACCTTTGAAGCCCACCTGGGACAGGGATTGTTGCGGACGGCGCAGGGCCGGTTGCAGGAGGGGTTGGCATTCTTCCAACAGGCGGTTGCGCTCCATCCGCAGTCCTTCCGGGCCCATCTGGAGCGGGCCGGAACGCTCAGGCAATTGCAGAAAGAACCGGAAGCACGATCGGCAATGATGATGGCCCGAGACCGGATCGACAATGTCCGACAGTTGATGGCCTACCGGAAAGCGTTGCACCCAATTTCCTAGACGGCCAATGCATCGATTCCCGCGAACGTTCTTTCACGATGCAGTGAACGGGAGCCTGCAAAATAAATCTTTTATTGTTTTCTATATTCGTTACCATAAATAAATGGGGTGTTTACGGCTCCAACATCCTTTCAATGTGGTTTCAAATCCTGCCTGAGACATTGGAAAGCCATGTACGAAAATAAATCGGTTGCCGTGGTGGTGACCGCCTACAATGAAGAAAAGTTGGTCCTCAAGGTACTTGAGACCCTTCCGGATTGGGTTGACAAGGTGTTTGTCGTCGATGATTGCAGTACCGATAAAACCGCGGATATCGTCGAGGAATTTTTGAGCACGGACCCCCGAGTGGATCTGATCCGGCATAAGAAGAACCGCGGGGTGGGGGGCGCTATTCAATCGGGATACCGGGCCAGTCTCGAAAAAAAAATGGATATCACGGTGGTGATGAACGGCGATGCGCAGATGCATCCCGACGATCTTTCTAATATTGTCTATCCCATCTCCTCCGGCATCGCCGATTATTCGAAGGGCAACCGGCTGTTCCACGGTGAAGCGTGGAACATGATTCCGCATTACCGTTACATCGGCAATGCGGCGCTTTCCCTTTTGACGAAAATCGCCAGCGGTTACTGGCACGTGGCGGATTCCCAATGCGGGTACACCGCCATGTCGCTGAGAGGGTTGCAGAGCATCGACATCGATTCAATTTTCCAGCGCTACGGAGTACCTAACGATATTCTGGTCAAGCTCAATATTGAAAACATGCGGGTGGTGGATGTCCCCATCCGTCCGGTCTACGGTATTGGAGAACAGTCCGGAATCCGTCTGTACAAGGTGATTCCTGATATCTCCATGTTGCTCTTCAGGTGTTTTTTTAGAAGAATGTTTGGTAAGTATGTGATCCGGGATTTTCATCCCCTTGTGTTCTTTTATGTTATAGGATTCGTTGCCTTTCCCATCGGGTCGGGTATGGGGATGTATTATTTTTTCTACCGGATCTTTGTCGGCAATGTCACTCCCGTAACGGCATTGTTCGCTGCGTTCCTGACATTGATGGGATTGTTATTTCTTTTATTCGCCATGTTGTTCGACATGGAATACAACCGACAGTTGAGAGATTAACAAGCGGGGCCAGGGTTCGTGCGCCTTCATACAGTGAATTTCTTGCAAAGCATTGCAGACCGAAGTTTCTTGCGTGGTTCGAAGACCCTCCCGGGAGTCGGGCTGCTGCTTCTCGCCATCGGGTTGTTTTTTAATTCCTTTATTTTTTCGAAAGAACTTCTCTTCTACAGCGATTTCGGTTTGATCACTTACCCGATCAAATATTTTCTTGCGCAGGCCTACCATACCGGAAGTCTGCCTTTCTGGAATCCCTACCTGTATACCGGCACCCCTTTCATGGCCGCGTTTCATCCGGGTGTGTTCTATCCACCGAGTGTGTTATTTTTTTTGAACGACGTTTCGCTGGCCATCAACTGGTTTTATTTGTTTCATGTGATGATCCTGGGATTTCCTGTCTACGGTTTGGTCAAAAGTTGGGGACTATCCTGGACCGCTGCGCTGGCCTCCGCACTGACCGCCTGCCTGAGCTGTTTTTTTATTTCCGCAACGATGCTCAGCAATTTCTTTTTGGCGGCGGTCTGGCTACCTCTGATTTTTCTGCTGTTCCAGGAATTCATTTTAAAAAAAAGAATCGGCTGGTTGGCCGGGGCCGTTTTGGCCTTGGCGTGCCAGACCCTGGCCGCCTGCCCGGAAGTGTCCATTTTAACCGGCCTGGTGCTGGCGGCCTATGCATTGGTATTGGTCCCGCATCATGAGGGTGCCCTGCACAAACCGGGAAGGGTGGCCGCCCTGGGGGTGCTTCTGGCGATGGCGTTGGGGCTGTCGGCATTGCAACTGGTGCCTACTTACCAGTTGACCCATTTATCGGTTAGGGAGGGGGGACTGTCTTTTGCTGACCATGCCTACCGGTCCATGGCGGCGAGTCAGTTGGCGCAGCTTTTGCTCCCCTTCGATTTCGACAAATACCTCGACGGAACCAGCGGAATTTTCCGCATCACCACATTCTATATCAATATTTATATGGGGTTGTTTGCCGTTGTTTTTTTGGGCTTCTCGTTTTGGAATCGCAAAAACCCGGCGGTCTTGTTCTGGTTGCTGGTTTTTTTTGCAGGGGTTTTCCTGGGACTGGGGGGCCACAACCCGGTGTATCGCTGGATTTATTCGGTGACTCCATTTCTTGACCTGTTCAGGTTTCCAGAGAAATATTTTTTCCTGTCTGCGTTTGCATTGATCTTTTTAACCGGCCACATGTTCGATTATATGATCCGGGCGGCAGCGAACCGCGAGGTCCGCATAAAAAGCGTTGTTATATTTTTAATTCTCATGTTTTCGATACTGGGAATTGCCGCAGTGGTCCGGCCCAACCACCGGCCCGAAATTCCTATACTCCTGCTCATGGTTTTCAGTTTTGGGTACACCTTGTTTTACTTTAAACGCTTAAAGGAGACCTGGTTTCGTGCCGGCTTATTGCTGTTGATCGCGGTGGACCTGACAGCCAGCGGTTCTCTGGTGATGCCTTTGATGCCGCGCGGTTTTTATGAACAACCCCCACAATTGTTGGAGCGGATTAAAAACAATAAGGAGCCCATTAGGCTTTACACTGGGAAAATGGAAAATCCCCTGTACAAGGGGTTTCCCAACGAGCCTGGTATCCGGGCGGGGTATCTGGCGGCCAAGGAGCATTTGTATCCTTATTTGGGAATGATGCATGAGGTGGGATATGTAAACGGCATACCGGGCATGGGATTGGAGCTGGGAGATCATCAACTTTGGGAGGATTTGTTTCTCAGATCCTCCAAGGCGCGACGGCTTCGAATTCTCCAGAGGAGCAATGTCACCCATTGGATAGACGGGGATCGGCCAACCGAGTTTGCGCAAGGTCGGCCGGTCATACAGCCCGAACGGTTGAAGGTGCTTCCGGGAGCCCTGCCGCGGGCTTTTTTGGTTCCGCGCTTGCGCATGGGACGTGAACCACAATTGCTAAATACCTATTACGATAAATCGTTTGACCCGCTCAAGGAAGTGTTGTTGAGCGAACCGGTGGAGTTTGAGCCCTCCGATCAATTTCATGGAACCGTGGAGGAAGTGAGTTACCGGCCCAACCATGTCACCGTCAAGACCGCACAGGAGGGCAACGGATTCCTGGTCCTGATGGATTCGTATTTTCCGGGCTGGACGGTGAAAGTTGACGGCGAGGAGCGGCCCATCCTGCGCGCCAATCATTATTACCGGGCGGTGCAGTTGGGTCCAGGCCAACATACCCTGGAGTTCGACTATTTTCCGGTAGGCCTCAAAGAAGGACTGACGATAAGCGGCGTCACGCTGGTTGTAGGACTGGCGGGAGCCATCCTGTGGGGTAGATTTTCAACGCGTTCGAATTGACAACACCAAAACGAATAATAACAAGTGAAATTAAAAAATATATTTTCGATGATTCCAGTTTCGTCCTCATCCACAACTCCTGAGGACTCTGAAGTTGCCCAGGCAAGAGCCGATGGTTTCAAGGACGTTCTGGGGCTGTTTGTTATATTTCTACTGGCGCTCAATTTATTCTATCCCATGTTTTTTGAAAATCAGGCGATCTTCTACCGGGACTTCCATTTTATTACTTATCCCTTCCGGTATTTTCTCGGTCAGGCGTATCAGCAGGGAGTCATGCCCTATTGGACTCCGCACGTGTACGGCGGGATGCCATTTCTGGCGGCCTTTCATCCTGGCGTGTTTTATCCGCCCAGCGTCGTGTTCTTTTTAAAAGACATCCCGTTTGCGCTGAACCTTTTTTACTTTATTCATTTCCTCGTGCTGGGGTCCTTTTTATACTTGCTCGGTAAGTTGTGGGGACTGTCCTTCGCCGCCCGGCTGTGCACCAGCGCGACCGGCATGTTGAGCGGATTCATCGTCGCCGCCACCCTGACCAGTAATTTCTTTATAGGCGCCGTCTGGCTTCCCATGGTTTTCTGGTTGTTCCTCAAGTACCGGCAGGAAAAGAAGATCGGTTATTTTATCGGGACGGTGCTCGCCATCGCCACCCAGACCCTGGCGGCCTGTCCGGAAATCAACATCATGACCATGGTCCTCTTGTACGCACATGCCCTCTGGTTTATGCCGAAGAAAGAAGGCGTTTCAGGTTATGTGCGGATAACCCTATCGCTGGGCCTGGCTGTTGTTCTGGCTCTGGGCATTGCGGCCCTGCAGTTGTGGCCGACCGCCAATCTGATCGAGCATTCCCACAGAGACGGCGGCATCGCCTATGAGGATCATACGGGTTGGTCGCTGGAGCCGTCCAAATTGACCACGCTGGTCATGACCCCGGGTTACCGTGGCGTTCTGGACAATAAAAAGGCCCCGGTGACCTTTTCCGGCCTTATTCATACTATTTATATGGGCCTGATCGGCCTGGCCCTGATATTGATTGGTTTCTGCTTCAGAAGGGACAAGGCGGTGGGGTTCTGGTTGCTGGTCTTTTTGCTGGGCATCCTGTTTGCTCTCGGGAAATACAATCCCCTTTATAGATACTTTTATGACTGGGCTCCGTTGGTCAAATTTTTTCGATTTCCACAAAAGTATTTTTATGTGTCTTCGTTCGCGGCCGCATTCCTGACCGGTTTTGTTCTGGATCTACTGATACAGGGAAAAAGGTCCGTCAGAATCTCCCGGGTGTTGACCCTTGTGATCGTATTGTTCGGCGGTGTGGCCTTAATCGGATTGCAAAAACCTTATCTGGAAATGGAATTATCCCTTTCCTTCCTGTTTGCTTTTGGTCTTTTTTATATCCTGTTTTATTTCGGCAAACTCAAACAAACCGTTTTTTCGGGTTTGATTTTGCTTCTGATCGTTCTGGATTTGAGTATCAAGGATTTCCAACTCCTGCCTCTCATCGACCGGAAGTTTTTCGATGAAAAACCGCTTTACATGGACATCCTGGGGGATTCGGCGGGACATTACAGAATCTATTCCGGAAAAATTGAAAAGGACCCCAAGCCCCAGTTTTATCCCAACGCCAACACCTATCTGGATTCCCTTCTGGTGGCCAAGCAGTATCTGCGTTCGTACACCGGCATGGTTCTGGACGTGGAGCATTACATAGGCCTTCCCGGCTTGGCCATGGGATTGAAAGACCATATGTTGATGTTTGCCGTGCTGGAAAAATCGCAGCCGGAAAGGCGGTTTCGGATATTAAAACGCGGTAACGTCAAATATTGGATCAATCAGGATCGTCCCACATATTATACGCTGGAGGGTGATCCCGTCATCCTGCGGGATCGGGTCGAGATATTCAAGGACGCTCTCCCGAGGGCTTACATGGTTCCCACCATGCGGGTGCCTGGGGAGGGCCACATCCTCAACACCTATTACCTGGAAACATTCGACCCGCTTAAGGAAGTGTTGTTGAGCAAACCTGTGGAATTTAAGCCCTCCGATCGATTTCAGGGAACCGTGGAGGAAGTGAGTTACCGTCCCAACCATGTCACCGTCAAAACCTCACAGGAGGGTAACGGATTCCTGGTTTTGATGGATTCCTATTTTCCGGGCTGGACGGTGAAAGTAGACGGCGAGGAGCGGCCCATCCTGCGCGCCAATCATTATTACCGGGCGGTACAGTTGGGTCCGGGTGAACACACTCTGGAATTCGATTTCTTTCCGGAGGGGTTCAAGGCGGGTCTGGTGGTCACCGTCATTTCATTTTTTATCCTGTTGGCTCTGTTTGCAGGGAGCCGCTGGGCGGATTTCAGGCGCAGGAAAACCACGCCGACTCTACAGAGTCCATGATGACCTCATCTATTCAACCCGAGGTGTCCTTGCCCTTCAACAAAACAGAAAATGGAAATTTGAAAGGGAAGCCTGAATGGTTGCAGGACCTGCTGGGATTGTTGTTTTTGTTTCTGATGGCTTTTTATATATTTTATCCACTGCTTTTTAACAATAAGGCCCTCTTCCTTCGTGACTATCATTTTATCACCTATCCCTTCCGATACTTTCTGAGCCAGGCTTACCATGCAGGAGTAATCCCCTACTGGACGTCCCACGGTTTTGGTGGCATGCCGTTTATGGCGGCATTCCACCCCGGAGTGTTTTATCCGCCCAGTGTGCTGTTCTTTCTGCCGGATACCTTGTTGGCCATCAACCTATTCTACTTTATCCATTTCCTGGTCCTGGGAAGCTTTTTGTATCTTTTGGGAAAGTTGTGGGGGTTTTCGTTTATTGCCCGGCTGTGCAGTAGCGTGACAGGAATGCTGAGCGGATTCATCGTGGCCGCCACCTTGACCAGCAATTTCTTTCTGGGCGCGGTCTGGCTTCCCATGGTGTTCTGGATGTTCCTGAAGTACCGGCAGGAAAAGAAGATCGGTTATTTTATCGGGACGGTGCTGGCCATCGCCGCGCAGACTCTGGCGGCGTGCCCGGAAATCAACATCATGACCATGATTCTGTTGTACGCGCATTGCTTGGGCTCCATACCCAAGAAAGAAGGTATGGCCGCCTATGCGCGAATGTCCGCATCGCTCGGATTGGCCGTGGTCCTCGCCCTCGGCATCTCCGCGTTGCAGTTATGGCCGACCGCCGCTCTTATGGACCATTCCACGAGGAGCGGAGGCATGAACTACGAAATCCATTCGATGTGGTCACTGGCACCGCACACTCTGGCTACGCTGATACAAACGCCTGTGTATATGGGGGAGGCAGGGTCCGGCCCTTACCCGGTTTTTTGGGGAGGATTTTTGCACACGCTCTACATGGGAGTCCTGAGCCTGATATTTATCGCCACCAGTTTCTTCTTCCGCAGGGATAAAGCCATCGGTTTCTGGCTGGTGGTCTTTCTATTGGGAATCTGGCTGGCCCTGGGTAACAATAATCCCTTCTATGAATATGTCTATCATTCGATCCCTCTACTAGAACTGTTTCGATTTCCCGCCAAGTTCTTTTTTGTGTCTTCGTTTGCCGCGGTATTCCTTACTGGCTTTGTGTTGGATGCCCTAATCAATCATACTGAAAACCACCGTCTCAAAATCTATCCGGTTTTAATAGTTTTGATCGTACTGCTTGGATGGGTGGGTTGGATTGGATTGAATCAGCCTGATCTCGGAATGGAAGATTCTTTAATTTTTTTGTTTATCTTTGGTTCCGCTTATTTTTTGTTTTATTTTGGAAAAATCCGAAAAATCGTCTTTACCGCCCTGGTATTACTATTGATTATGGTCGATTTAAACCTGAAAGATTTCAGGCTCCTCCCTATGATTGACCGGATATTTTACGAAGAGAAACCCGTCCTGGCGGAATCTCTAAAGGATACCTATGGCAAGCACCGGGTGTACTCAGGAAAAATTCAACATTCGCCTTTTTCTGCCTTTTTGCCCGTAACCAATCCGTTGGATGGAATTTTGTTGTGGAAGCAATATTTAAGACCCTATACCGGCATGGTTTATGGCGTCGAAAACGTGGCCGGGGAGGCGGGCCTGGGTATGGGAATGATCAAGCAGGTGATTTGGGTTGCGGCCATGAAACAAGCCGATGCCGATGGGCGGTTGCGTATTCTAAAACGCAGTAACGTGGGGTACTGGATCAATCCAAAGGGTGAGAACCGGTTGGACTCTAATGGGGACCCCGTGATTTCTCCAGACCGGATCCGGGTTTTTAAGGACGCACTGCCTCGAGCCTATTTGGTTCCCAGGGTTCGGTGGGTCAAGGATTCTCAATGGCTCAATACCTATTACCATAAAGAGTTCGATCCCCTACAGGAAGTCCTGCTGAGCGAACCGGTGGAGTTTGAGCCGTCGGATCATTTTCAGGCAAAGGTGAAAGAAGTGAGTTACCGCCCCAATCATGTCACCGTCAAGACCTTTCAGACAGGGAGCGGGTTTCTGGTACTGATGGACTCGTACTTTCCCGGCTGGACGGTGAAGGTGGACGGTGAAGAGCGGCCTATCCTACAGGCCAATTATTTCTATCGGGCGGTGCAACTTGGGCCGGGTGAACATACTTTGGAATTCGATTTTTTTCCGGAAGGATTTAAAGAAGGCCTGATCGTCAGCGCGTTTTCCTTCCTCATCATGCTGATGCTCCCCCTGTGCAAGCCCTTCAAAAGGCTTAAGCTCCAACACTCCGCTCCAGCTCTTCCGGACCCGGAGAAGGCCTCAGAAATCGACCCAACTACTAATAAATAAAGGCCTTTATTGATTTCAATTGGCCTTGACCCTCTATTCTTAGAGTGGCCTTCCAAGGGCTCCCAACTCTTTAATATCCTATTGATTTTAAAGGCTTAAGTCCATATAATGGCGGTTATGAAAGTGGCTCGGGATTACATCGTCATCGGCAGCGGCCTTGCCGGCCTCACCTTTGCCCTGAAAATAGCGGAATACGGCTCGGTGGCCCTAATTACCAAGGATGCCGTGGAAGAGTCCGCCACGCGCTATGCCCAGGGAGGGATCGCCTCGGTCATGGCCGAGGACGATTCGGTCGACCTCCATGTATCCGATACCATCGAAGCCGGCCGCGGCCTGTGCCAGGAGGACGTGGTGCGCTGCATCATCCGCGAGGGTCCGGCCCGTGTCCGGGAGTTGATCCGGCTGGGAACCCAATTCACCCGCACCCAAGGCGAAGACTCCTTTCACCTGACCCGTGAGGGCGGCCACTCCAAGCGCCGCATCCTGCATGCCGATGATTTCACCGGCTTGGAAATCGAACGCACGTTGATCGAAGCCGTCCACGCCAAACCGAACATTGAAATTTATCCTTATTATATGGGGATAGATATCATCACCCGCTCCAATATCGATCCCGCCGTCCAACCGGGAAGTTCGCAGGACGAGGCCCTGGGCCTGTACGCGTTGAACGAACAAACCGGAGAGGTGGTTACTTTCACCGGCAAAGCCATTCTGCTGGCGACGGGGGGCGCGGGGAAAGTTTACCTGTACACCTCCAACCCCGACACCGCAACCGGCGACGGCATCGCGCTGGCCTATCGCGCCGGCGCGAAAATCGCCAATATGGAATTTTTCCAATTTCACCCGACCTGCCTGTATCACCCGGAGGCGAAATCGTTTTTGATTTCGGAAGCGGTGCGCGGGGAGGGCGGCATCCTCCGTCTGAAAAACGGCGACACCTTCATGGAAAACTATCATTCCCTGGGGTGCCTGGCACCGCGCGACATCGTGGCCCGCGCCATCGATTACGAAATGAAAAAGAGCGGTGACGATTGTGTGTTTCTCGACGTCACGCATCTGGCAGGGTACCGCACACGGGAACGGTTCCCGAATATCTATAAAACCTGCAAGGAGTTCGGATTCGACATGACCGAACAACTGATTCCCGTTGTTCCCGCGGCGCATTACATGTGCGGCGGGGTGATGGTGGATTTGAACGGCCAGACCAGCATCCGCCGGCTGTTCGCCTCCGGCGAAGTGTGCTATTCCGGATTGCATGGCGCTAACCGGCTGGCCAGCAATTCTCTATTGGAAGGGCTGGTGCTGTCGCATCGGGCCGCCGCCAAGGCCACTGATTTGAGACGCCCCTCAAAGAAACTCGAGCAATTGCAGGAGCGCCTTCCGGAATGGGACAGCGGCGATGCGGTGGAAAGCGACGAGTCGGTGGTTGTTTCCCACAACTGGGACGAAATCCGGCGGTTGATGTGGAATTACGTCGGCATCGTGCGTTCCAACAAACGGTTGTATCGCGCCCGCCGCCGGGTCGAAATGCTTCTGGAAGAGATCAAGGAATATTACTGGAATTTTAAAATCACCCGCGACACCCTGGAGTTGCGCAACATCGCTCTCACCGCGCAGTTGATTATCAACGGCGCCCTGGAACGCAAAGAGAGCCGTGGCCTGCATTACAACCTGGATTATCCCAAACCCGACGACACACACGACGTGATGCACACGGTTCTACAGGACACCGTCCAACGATTGATAACCACCCCAAATACGCGAGTCAAAAATAATGAGTGAACCAGAACCCCACAGCCTGACCCGGGATTTTCTCGGAGTCGGTACCGCCGGTTTCGCCATCTTTGCGTTGATTTCCATGGTTTCCTATTCCCCGCACGATCCCTCGTTCCATCAGTTTTCATCGCAGGGCGGGGACATCCAGAACTACGGAGGTCTGATCGGCTCCTATCTGGCGGACGGCCTCGTTCGGATTTTCGGTACCGGGGCGTTTGTGTTTCCGCTGGTCGCGATTTTAGTGGGTTGGGCGGTGATTCGCGGACAGGAGTTTCGCCGCTGGCCGGTGGTGTTGCTGTTTGGATCGATCTTTCTGTCGGGGCTGTGTGCTTTGCTGGCTCTGCAATTCGAACACGATCCCTATTTCGGAGCCGACATTGCAACCGGTGGACTGGTCGGGGCCCAGGTCTCCCAGTGGCTGGTGCTCTGGTTGAGCGTGGTCGGTGCGCACCTGTTGTTGATTATGATCCTATTCGTGTCCGCCCTGGCCATGTCCGGCGTGCCGGCGGATCAACTGTTTCGAGCTACCGGCCTGGCGGTCATAACGTTATTTCGCTGGGGATTCAAAAGTATTCGCGCCGTCGGAACCCTCATTATCCAAATTATTACCGAATTCAAAGACTGGTTGTGGGAAACCCTTCGTATCTGGCGGGCAGCCCGCAGGGAAAAAGTCAAGTACCGGCGGTTGAGCAAGCCGGTGATCGTCTCGCGCGAACTGTTGTCGCCCGCGCCGAAAACCCTTGACGATTTTTCCAGGTCGCCCAAAGCGGAAAAAGCAAAGGCACCGGAGAAGAAGCAAGAAGAGTTCGCCGTGCAGGGACAATTTCCGTTTGCGCACGAAACGGGGGCTTACCAACTGCCTCCGGTGACGCTATTGAACGATCCTCCCAAACTCCGGAATGTGGAGAAGATGCGGGAAGAGTTGATGATGAACTCCACCATCCTGGAAAAGAAGCTCTCCGATTTCGGCGTGGAGGGCCGGATCGTTCAGGTTTTGCCGGGTCCAGTGATCACCCTGTACGAGTTTGAGCCGGCGTCGGGCATCAAGGTCAGCCGCATTCTGTCGTTGACCGACGATCTGGCGCTGGCCATGCGGGCGCCCAGTGTCCGCATTCTGGCGCCGGTGCCCGGTAAATCGGTAGTGGGCATTGAACTTCCCAATCCCAAGCGGGAAACCGTCGCGTTCAAGGAAATCATCAGCTCGAGCGCGTTTGCGGAGGCCAACTCCCGGCTGGCTCTGGCGGTGGGTAAAGACAACATTGGACGCCCGATGGTGCAGGATCTGGCTTTGGTGCCGCATCTGCTCATGGCCGGGTCGACCGGCTCCGGTAAATCCGTGGGTATCAACACCATGATCTGCAGTCTGCTCCTCAACGCCACTCCGGACGAAGTCAAGTTGATCATGATCGATCCCAAAATGCTGGAGCTGTCCATGTACGACGGCCTGCCTCACCTCATCGCTCCGGTAGTGACCGATGCCAAAAAGGCGGCCTCGGCCCTGCAGTGGGCGGTCTCCGAAATGGAAAGACGCTACAAAATGATGGCGGATTCCGGGGTGCGTAACCTCACCGGTTACAACCTTTGGGTTGAAAAGAAAGAGCGCGAACAGAAGGAACTGGAAAAGAAAAAAAATAAAAAGCCCAAACCTTCAGCGCCGGTCGCGGAGTCGGAAGCATCAGAAGATACTCTGCCGGACAAGGCAGAGGAAGTGCCCACCAAGCTTCCCTATGTTGTTATCATCATCGACGAGCTGGCGGATCTGATGATGGTGGCTTCCAAAGGCGTGGAAGAGTCTCTGACCCGTCTCGCCCAGATGGCGCGCGCTGCGGGGATTCACCTGATTGTCGCCACCCAACGCCCTTCGGTGGATGTCCTGACGGGCATCATCAAAGCCAACTTCCCAGCGCGCATCTCCTACCAGGTGACTTCCCGGGTCGATTCGCGCACCATTCTCGACAGCATCGGCGCTGAAAAACTTCTGGGCAAGGGGGACATGTTGTTCCTGCCGCCGGGGACCTCGAAACTGCAACGCATCCACGGCTCCATGTTGAGCGATGACGAAATCAATCGCATCATCAACTTCATCAAACAACAGGGTAAAAAACCGGAATATCAGGAAGACGTGTTCCACCAGCTGGCAGAGACCAGCAAACAGGAAGATTCTGAAGAAGAGTTTGACGAGAAATATGATGAGGCGGTGGCTCTGGTGGCCAGGGAACGCCAGGCTTCCATTTCCATGGTGCAACGAAGGTTGCGTGTCGGGTATAACCGCGCGGCCCGCATGATAGAAGTTATGGAGCGCGAGGGTGTGGTGGGGCCGTCGGATGGAATAAAACCCAGGGAGGTGTATGCCAAGTCCATACTCTTTGACTAAATCGATCTCATTCCTGGTGGCCGTTTGTTGTTGGGTAGTGGTGTTGCAAACGGCTCTGGTGCAGGCCAAAATTTATAAATGGAAAGACGAGCAAGGCAAGGTGCATTTCACCGACAGTCTTTCAAAAATTCCTTCGCAATACCGGCAAGGCCGGGGGTTCGAAACCTTAAAGGAGGTTCCTGCCAATTCGGAGTTTGGCGTCAACCTCCGTTTGCCGGTTAAAATCTCCAGGGAACATGTCAT
>JAPUGN010000192.1 GCA_027298165.1 Nitrospinota bacterium | reverse complement strand
AGGTGCCTTGAAGATATAATTTTTCGGGATTCTCCGCTTGCCGGAAACCACCGGACGCCTGAGAGCAGGATTGAATTGGATGATCTCCTCCCGGCTCATTCCAAAATATTGTTCCAGCGTGGAGATGTGGATGTAATCCTCAATGGGCACCTCCACCATCTCAATGGGTTCCTGCATCACCAGGCTCGGGAAGTACTGACGGGGATGCCGAGTCACTTCCAGTGCGGCCAGGAATTCGGAATAAAAGTTTTTGGAGGCAAACCCGAATCTCCGGCTTTTGTAGTTCTCAATAATTTTAACGATGTCATTGCCATGCCTCTTCTTGGCACGCCGCATTCCGTTCGCACCGTGATTGTAAGCCGTGATGGCGAGAGGCCAGCTGTTTAGTCCCTGGTAATTATATTTGAGTAGTTTGGCGGCGGCGTAGGCGGCAATGATCGGATCCCGGCGTTCATCGACTTCGTAACCGACCTTCATATAACGGCGGCCGGTGCTTCGGGTAAACTGCCAGATCCCCGCTGCACCTGCGCTGGAGTAGGCTTGGAGTTGAAAGGAGGATTCCACATGAGGCAACACGGCCAACTCGACCGGAACCCCCACTTCACGAAAAATCCTCTTGATTTCCTTCATATAAAGCCCGGACCGTTTCATTCCTTCGCGAAAGCGATCGCTCTGCCCCAACTGTACCCGCAAGTTGCGGGCGGCTTTGTAAAAATTATTTTTCACCAGGTTATAGATGCGCTCCTCTTCCGGATTCAGGTTATCGACATTCTTAACCCGGGCCAGCTTCCTCAGAGTTTTTTTGATTTTTCGAATGTGGGGTCTTAATTTGCGGTCACGCCCTCTAGAGGACAACACTTTGTCGCCCATATACACCACTTTATAAATAATATCCAGATTGTCCTGATCGTGAATGAGGACGTGGTGAGTGGAATATTGTGTGTACACTTTCTTCCAGAAATTAACCCGGCTTTCCATACCGGAGGGAACGGTGAAATCAAATTCTTCCGAAGTGTACGTCTCGCCTGGAAATGCGGCGATGGCGGGGGTAACACCCATCCCTATGAAACACAGGATGGCAATCGCTCTGATGAAGATACTTTTAGCCAAAAGAGATTCTTTCGTAAATATCGTTTTCCAACATAGGGAGGTTCAACCTGGAAAACGAAATTTCAGCAGGTACCCCCAACAGGGTCTTTAAGGATCGCTGGCCTCCGTCCGGCCGAGCAGGTGTCGGCAAAAACATGCCATGGACACCCGCAAATCCTTGTTTTTACAAGATCACATCCAAGTATAGGGGAGTCAACCGGATTAATATTTACAGGGAATGTGCTGGGGTCCGGGTGGAAATACCTTGAAAAAGGGTCAACTGGATTTACCGGGAAGTTTAGGATATTTTCGGTTCATTTTATAAATGAACGCCAGCATTTCGGCCACCACTTTATAGACCGAAGGCGGCACCTCCCGATTGATATCCACCTGCGAAAGAATCTGGACCAGATCGGGATCCTCCTTGATGGGCACCTGGTTCTCTTTGGCCAGCGCGATGATGCGTTCGGCCACCAGACCCTCACCCTTAGCGGTGACTTTCGGGGCGGGGTCTTTATCGGTACGGTATTTCAGTGCCACCGCCGACTTTAAATTTTTATTTTTTCTTCGTCTCATGTCTTAACGTCCACCAGTTGCATTTGATGATTGATCAATAATTGATCCAGACTGTCGGGAACCTCCATGGGCACCTCGGCCTGATGGCGGCTCGTCACGGAAAGGGAAAATCCCTGTTCATGCAGAGACGCTTTCAGCTCAGGCACATGCTCCTGGATAAAACGGACGGCCTCGGCGTTCGTCCCGATAATATGAATCGAAATATCGTTCTGGTGCACCCGGGCTTCGATTCTCAATTCACCCAACGCCGAAAGGTGAAGCAGGAAAACCAAGTTGAACGGCCGGTTGTGTAGATCGGTCGAATCCCCGGAGCCTTCCCCCGAATCAGGAAGAATATAAATTTTTAAACGCTCCTCTTCTCCCAAAAGATGTTGCGGTAGTTGCAACAGCAGGGGGTGGTGCTCTTCCCGGGCAAAGTGGTGGGTCAATTGCTGTAATTCGATATTGCTCACCGCCTGATTCAATTGCGTCAGTAACTTTCCGATCAATGGATCGGAAGCGGAGGTTTCCCTGGCGGTGACGGGCATCTGTTCCAATTGCCGGACCAGACGCATCAATTGGCCTTTCAAATCATTTTTTAAAAGATCGGTTCGCCGGGCTGGATCGGGATTATCCACAAAATCTTTGACTTTGGCTTCGTAGTGCAATCCGGTTCGATCGACCACCTCTTTCACCTGAGGGGCATTGAGCGGCTGGGGTTCCTGGAAAACCAGTTTTCGAAGGTTGGCCTGTAACTGCTCTAAATGGATGGGCTCGAGATTCAGCGCTTTGAATGCCGTGGCGGGGCCGTCTAAAAATATTTCCTTCAATCCTGAAAGCACCTGAACCAGTGGCTGCCGCACGGGAAGGTAATTTTTAAGAACCGTCAACCCTGGAGTGGGACGAGTTGCGGCAGGCGGCACCGGTGGTGCCGGTTCCAACTCCAATATAAATTGGTCCGCACCTACGGGCCGGGCATACAGGGTGACCGGCTTGCCAAGCTGAACGTCTGCGGAATGTTTGACGGTGATCTCCTGTCCCTGAAATCGAACCTGAACGGTTTGCGGATTCACCACACGCACCACTTCCGCCTTCACTTTATGCCCTGCTTGAATGCCCAATCGTTGCAAGTCCTCTCGGGTGACAGGCTCGATTACCTTTGTGTCCGAGACGGGCAATGCTCCTCTTGGAGTTTCTTGCGAAGTAGAAGGTTTTACGGTACCAGCTTCGAGTTTTTGGGGTGTCCCCTGCCCAGTTTGAGGAAGAACGGTCACCCGGTTGTGCAGGGTCGTTTTATCGCCAGCAGGTGCAGGGGGATTGGGTATTCCGGCTGTTTTGGGAGCCTCAGCTGGAGCAGTTTTAGGCGAAGCGATCGCAGGAACGGGTTCCGTCAACTTCAGTATCGGGTTGGGATGAACCTGCTCGACCTTGACGGTGATCGCCTGGCCGGGACTGACCGGCCGTTGAAACTGAAGCAACACTTTTTCTCCCCGAAACTCGACGACCGCCTTCTGGTCGGGAAGCACTTGGACCACTTTCCCCGGCAGGGTCTGGCCCGCGGAAAAATTTTGAATGAAGGCGTCCAGTTTGATGGTTTCAAGTTTCAGCGACAGGGCATTGGAAAAAATCGGACGCAATGTATTAGGAGAAAGGTTTTCGGACAACATAAGAGCCGGGAATTTGTTCAGGGTTAAACCACAATATCGAGTTGAGACCCCTGGATTCCTTCTGCGGTATCCTCGGGCCGCACACCCCCCTTTCCTTCCTCATCGGCATGTTGGGCGGGATTCTTGATGCGCAGACGCTTGCGCCGTGCTGTTCCATCTGGATTGGTGGGTTCGGCGGGATTCGTCTCTTCAGGGTCTTGAAGTTCCGTGCGTTTCGCTTCATCCAGTAAAGCGCGTTCCTGATCCTGAATCTGGTCGGCGGCAAGGTGTAGCACTTGTTGTGCTTGCACTTTTTCAACCGCAGAACTCATCTGCAAAACCTGTTGCAGGTTGGCAGTCTCAATGACCGGCATGGCGATAACCACCTTTTAAATAAAGGTTTACATTACCAATATACAACCTTCCCCGGGCATGTCAAGCCGCCCCACCCGGCTCAGGACGGGCTGATCACAAACTCGGTGAATACAATATTGATGATCGTGCCGGTGCCGCTTAACAGAAACGAGTTGGAGGCGGTCAGAATTTCTCTTTTCACTTTCTCCTCAAAGGTAACGCGACCCTTTTCAAAGTCTTTGGCTTTTTTCCGGCTGAGGAGGGAGTATACGCTTTGGCGGATCAAAGGCTGAACCTTGTCGATGTCTTTATGAAGCCTGCGATTACTCAATACCAGATGGGCGGTGACATGGAGAAATCGCCCGGTTTCCCGGTTTTTAACACGAATGGGAACAAAAAACGGTTTCAGCGGATAGATATTGGGTTTCTGGACCTGAACATAAGCGGGAATCAAGGATTCATCCGGTTGCGGTTTCACCGCTTCCATTTGAAGGGCCTCCCCACCCTGTTCCATGAAACTGAGGACGGCCCAACTGGCGGCCCACACCAGAAACACTGCCGCCGAAATTCCCAACAGCAATTTGGGATCGAGCAGGCGCTTTAGAGGATGGATCAGCAGGTCTTCCTGGATCGCTCTCTCTTCCTCTTCCTTTAACAGGCGCTCGATCTCTTCCGCTTCACGTAAATTGAGATCGGGCAACCCGCCTACTCGTTGTTCGGCCATGGACTTTAAACCGCCATCTTTTTAAATTGATGAAATAGAGCTATGACTTTTTCCTTTAACTCAGGATAACCGGAATTGTTATGAATTACATAATCCGCAAATTTGATTTTTTCCTTCAGAGGCATTTGTTGACGCAGCCTTCTTTCGGCATCGGTCCGGGTAAACCTTTTTGTGGCCAGAATTCTTTGAATCTGGATTGCCTCGTCACAGGCCACCACAATAACCTTATCAACTTTGCGGAAATTGCCCGATTCAATGAGCAGGGCCGCATCCAGAACAACCAGTGCAGAAGGATCCTTTTGCTTGATCTCGTTATACAGCCTCTGCTCTTCCGCAAAGACCCGGGGGTGGAGGATGGCCTCCAGCGCTTCTTTTTTCCCGGTATCGTTAAAAACCATATCGGCAATTTTCTCCCGGTCTAAAGTGTGATCGTCCCTCAATATCCCGGTTCCCAGCAAATCGACGATTTCCTGAAGGGCCGGTTGTCCGGGTTTCACCAGGGAGCGAGTGATAATATCGGCATCGATGACGTGGGCGCCCAAATCGCTGAGAATTTGTCCGACGGTTGTTTTTCCGGAACCCATGCCACCGGTCAAGCCGGCTAAAAGAGCCACGGTGCCTCCAACTATTAAAAGGAAAATCGATTAAAGGGAAGTGAGTACATCCTCATACAGCCGTATCATCATTTTGGTGATGGGCCCCGGCTTGCCCTCCCCGATGGGCCGGCTATCCAGGGAGGTGACCGGCATCACCCTCTTGACGGTCCCGGTGATGAAGGCTTCCTCAGCGTCTTGAAGAATCTCGGGAGGCCATTCGCCCTCCTCCACCAACACGCCGTTTTCACGCGCCAGGCGAAGGACCACCTCACGGGTGATCCCCGACAGAATACCGCAATCCAGCGAGGGGGTCATCAGGCGCTGGTCGCGGACAAAGAAGAAATTGCTGGTGGTGCATTCGGTCAGTTGTCCGGTCGGGTTCAACATCAGCGCATCGGCTGCACCCGCTTGCCGGGCTTCCACCTTGGCCAGAACGTTATTGAGATAATTTCCGGTTTTAATACCCGGGTTCAACGATTCCTTGGGATTTCTCTTAACCGAGACCAGGGCGACATTGATCCCATGCGTATAGTTTTCCTCCGGGTATAGCCTGGCAGGTTTGACAAAAATCAGCACGTTCGGCCGGGTGCACGATTCGGGATCGATGTCGATCTCCCCCACACCCCGGGTGACGATGATGCGGATATACGATTCCAGGTTTGCGGCGGCCTCCACGGTTTTTTCAATTTCACGGATAATGGCGTCGTCGGCCAGAGGAATCTCCAGAGAAATGGCGCGGGCGGAATTCCGCAGTCGCTTCAGATGTTCCTGAACAAAATAGAGTCGGCCCTGGTGCGTGCTGATCACCTCATAGACGCTGTCACCAAACAGGAAGCCATGGTCCAACACCGAGATGAATGCTTCCTGCTGGATATCACCATTTAAGTTGATGCGAGTGGTCATAGTGGGTGTCGTTCAGGAAAAGAGGTCCATCCCGAATGGATGGGATACTTCTGTATTGGAATGGGACTTTTTAATTGTGACCGTCGGCAATATCATTAAGGATTTTATCGAGGTGCTCACGATCTTCTTTAGTGTAATCATCCTGCGGAGGCAACTCGGCATCCGATAACGAAGAGAGATTTTCCTGCAACTCTTCACGGCGATCGGCCATTTTTTCTTTAAGTCCTTCGATACTCGGTATCTTTTGCCGAATCCCTTTTAAAGAACCGGGAAGGGCGCGGGTGAATCCGGGATCCATGTCGATATTGTCACGGAAATCGTCGACCCATTCTTCCAGATAAGGGGCCACCATGGAATCTTCCGTCCAGCGGGCGTAGGTTTCATCGAACCACTGCAAGGGAAACATGCAGACGATCACCAGGAAGACTCCCTTCACCATCCCGAACAAGCCGCCGAGTAATCGGTCCCAACCCGATATGGTGTGCGTGGAATGGAGAAATTTTTTGATCACGCGCCCGAGCAGGGCCACAAACAGCAAACCGGTCAAAAACAGCCCGATAAAGCTGAGAATGTTGGCCACCGTCTCCTCGGTGATCACTTCCCTAATGAGCGATGCGCAATCAGCATAGAAATTCAGGGCCAGCATATATGCGGTGACCAGAGCAAACAGGGAAAAGGCCTCTCGCACCATTCCCTTCCAGACGGAGTAGATTATGCTGATACCAATGATGATCAATGTGATGATATCGAAGGAAACCATTTCAATCTTTCCTGACGGTCAAAATCCCCTGGAAATCTTTAATGCCCCCTTCGCCATAAAGAGTTTTGTAAATCACATAGTTCCTAAGGACTTTTTTAACATAGTTCCGGGTTTCCTTGAAGGGGATGCTTTCTATGAATTCCAGCGGTTTCAAAACGGAACGTACCTCGATCCACTGTCTGACTTTGCCGGGGCCGGCGTTGTAGGATGCCAGTGCGAATATGATGTTATCCTCAAAGTCATTCAACATTTCATGTAAATATTTTACACCTAATTGAATATTGACTTCCGGTTTTTTCAAATCTTTATGATTGGGGGCTTTCTCCCCCATGGAACGTGCCACCCGAGAGGCGGTGGACGGGAGAAGTTGCATTAAGCCGATAGCTTGTGCGGAGGAAACCACTTTTTTATTGAATGCGCTTTCCTGGCGCATCAGGGCTAGCACCAGATAGGGACTCAGCCGATATTGGGCGCTCTCCTGAATCGCTTTTAAAAGATAGGGCTTGGGGAAAAGAATTGCCGCGAGTGAGGGAGAAATGGAATGGTGATTATTTCGGGATATCACCCAGGACAACCCAATGGCTTTTTGAAATCCACCGGCTTTTTTAAACAATTGTGCCAGATAATATAAAAACTCCTGGTTATCCTCTCCCTGGGTCACATCAGACAGCTCATTCATCCCCATTTCCAGAAATCCTATGGAGATCAGTTTTTCCGCCCGGTTGATTCGTTTCCGGTTGATTTCCCCCAATCCCCACTTTCGAGGAACCGCCTTCTGGATTGACCCTGGATCCAGGAAATCCAAAGGTCTCCGGAACATTTCCATGCGTGCAACCATGGCGTAAAAATCCATCGGGTGTTGGTTCACCAAGCGGTTCAAAGCCTGGCTTCGCTTTTCATAATTTCCGGACTGTCCTTCCATTTCCCCCAGCCAGTACAAGGCCGCAGGACGAAAATCGTCCGGTTCCGGTAACCCGTTGTCCAGATTGCGGTATTTATCGGGATTGGCGTATTTTAATAAATTGTTGAACCCCACCTTGGCGGCATCTGGATTTCCCTGGAGCCGGTGGAGCCAGGGAATTTTAAACTGGGCGGCAGGGGTGAAATAACCCGAGTTGTAGCGGTCAAGGAGTTTTTGGTAATAATCGAGGGCCTTTTCGTATCGATAGTTGTCTTCTTCTATCCTTCCCATAAAAAATAGAGCCTTGTGACAGGCACGCGTTTCGGTCGGAAACTTGTCGAGAAGCTTTTGATACACCAACAGAGAATTATCGGGAAATCCGCTTTCCCACAGTTTGCGCGCCAGCTGACTCAGGTAGCTCACCGGATAAAGATCAACCAGGGCCTCCATGTCTCGACTCCAGGGTACCTTTTGAACCTGATTCAATAGGGCCTGATTGACATGATTCAGAACCCCTTTGACGCTCTCGTCACCGGGAAATTCTTTGAGCACCTTCATTCCATAGTCCAATATTTTTGGAAAATCATCCATGCTCAACGCGTGATACAAATTGTCGATAACCTTATTGCTGGTCTGGGGCCACTTGGGAAGCTTTCGGGCCACCGGTTTCACAGGAGGCGTGTCCTTTTCTCTCTTTCCTTGTAATAGACGTTTCAATTGCTCGGCACTACCGTTCCTGCTCTCCAAAGTTCCCAAATTGTTTTTCAGAAAGGCCAGTGATTCATGGCGGGTGACTTGGGAAGGAGTATTATTTAAGAGGAATATATAAATATCCGCCGCCTCATCCAGATTTTTTCCGGCCTCATAAGTGCGGGCCAGGGCCAGGTAAATACTCAAGCGATTTTTTATATGGCCGGGGTATTCGCGCACCAGAGCCTGGTTGTAATGGCTCCAGGCTGAGGGATAATTCCCCTGCTCATAATAGGCGTCTCCCAGGCGAGCCTCGATGTTCGCCAGACGAAGGGACACATCATCATGAAAGGGACTGGAAGGAAACTTTTCAAACAGGATCATTTCAAACCGGAAGGCTTCTTTCAATTGCGACACGGCCTGATCCCAGAGTTCCCCATCCATGCTCTTTTCCGCCAATTGGCTTGACGTTATGCTGAGGAAGTAGGTTCTGAAATCTTCCAGGATGAACTCCCCGGTGAAGTCATCGTTCAAGATAGCCAGCGCCTGATTATATTCGTGTTTGGCAAGATAAAGATAGGCCATCCCCAGATGAATCAGGTTGTTTTGCGCGGGGGATTCCACCTGCTGAAGAGCGTCACCAAACTTTTGCAAAACAGAATCAATGTCCTCGGGTTCCAGGTTTTTTAAATTGGGGATACCTTCCTTGAACAGGAAATCGGTGGGGAAGGTTTTTCCCGTTTCAAAGACGTCGAGACTGTTGGCCGAAGCGAGCCAGGGGCACAGGCCCAACAGAAGGATAATAAGAAGGGATTGTCTCAAACAGTTCATGAAGATTCTGGCAACGGGACGATTCGGGAAATCTTGCAACCTATGGCTCCCTGAGTCCGGGAAAATTGAAAAGGATTCAGAAGGGATTTAAAACACCATTCCTAAAATAAATAGTATCGGGCAAATGGACCTTATTCTCAAGTGCTTTGAGGGTATCAGGTTTTTGATTTTAAATAGTTATCAAAAATCAGATGAAAAGTCGAAGTGAAACGGCCGGAGCGGTTCCTTCGGGCTTCCTGAAGCTCGGGAATCGGCCAAAACCGGCCCTCGCTGATTTCCAGAGGATTGATAGTGATTTTTTGATCGGTCGTGCAGATAAAGGAATGGACATGCTCCCAAAAGGTTTCCTGACTCGCGGGGAATTTCATAAAAAACTGCAACTCCCCGGTGATGCCCAACTCCTCCATAAGCTCCCGGTGGGCGCAGGCCAGGTAATCCTCACCTGCATTCACATGTCCGGCCGACGAAGTATCCCAGTAACCCGGGTTTTCATCTTTGGTCATGGCCCGTTTTTGCAAGAACATATCGCCAGGTGAATTGAACACCAGAATATGGACGGAACGGTGAAGCAGCCCTTGGGCGTGGACTTCGCCCCGGGTCGCCTGGCCAATCACCCGGTCTTCGGAATCCACGACATCGAATAATTCCTGGGAATCGTCCATTCAAGAAAGCCTACAAGGGAGTTCGGGCATAGGCAGCAGTTCAGGCAGTCTCCGGCATCGATTTCAAATAACTGAGTTCGCCGGGGATGTTTTTATCTTCGCAATAATTATGGTCGGCAAGGATTTTAAGATCGTCCAGAACCCGCTTGTCTCCCTCAAATACTACGGTTTGATAACCTTTGTCCGCCACCGCGCCGCCCGCCTGGAGCAGACTCATCACCGAGCGGGCGTCGAATTTTTCATTATCCAGCAATAGAAAAGCCTCGGCATTGTGTTTGCGCACGATAAGGGAAATGTAGGTCGAAGGCCGGGCGTGAAATCCCAGAGGTGTGGGAATGGGCAATTCGTAGCGGACCGTCTTGACGAAATTTTTAAGCAGTTCTTTACCCAGCAAATTACCTTCCCGGATATAAAAAATACAATTCTTGAAGCAAAAGTTCACCACTTGGTTCAGGAGTTCATTTTTATTGACCAGTGTAGAAATGATTCGTTTGCATTCCCCCTGTCGGATTTCATCTTCGTGTCGTTCGTAAAAATGGGTCAACCAGATGGTGACCTCCAAAAGATGCAGGGGCATGGAAATGTATCCGCGAAAAATTTTGAGTTCCTCGTGCTTTTTCTGAATATAGGTCCCCTTGATATAGGTATCGAACTCTGATTGCACGCTGTGCACCAGGTTCATCACCATCCGGGCTTTCTTCTCGTCGATGATTTCGGGAACGATGCGCTTGAGATCGCCCCCCTTCAGTTTGATCCGCGCATTCATATCATCCATCATCGCGGCCACGTTACCCATCTTCTCGAACATATCGATGATGCGTTCTTCATCCTCTTTGATCTGCTCGTCTTCCGCATTTTTGGGAAGCTGTTTGTTCACCTCCACTTCGGAGAACTGGTCGGGGTCCACTGCGTCAACAGAAAATCCCAGATTATTTTTTTTGCCGGCGCGAATACATTCCTCGTAGAGGTTGAGAATGGATGGATTCAAAAATTCAAGCGCCTCCTGTGCTTCTTTAAAAAATTGTATTTTATGCTCGTCGGAATCCCGCAGAATGTAAAAAGGATAACGGTCCATTAAATGCCGGACGTAAAACGCGGCGATGACCAGATTCCGGATCGAAGCGACATATTCGGTAAAAAAAGCCCAGGTTTTGTTTTGCCGGGCGCCGTGCTCGTCCATGAAGCTTTCCAGCAGCTCCGCCTGCTGAATCAGATTGGAATAACACTTACGGTTGGCGTCGTGTTTTTTATCCGGAAGGGAAGCGAACGCATTGAAGGTTTTGAAAAACTGCGCACCCGCCTCTTTCACCAGAGGAAGAAACTCTTCTTCGGAAATGATCTGGGTTAAGGATTTAGGATCCAAGAGCGGCTTCCATTGTCAACCGGCCGTGACCGGCGGGCCGGAGGAGGTTAATTCATCGAATTGCGGGCCACGAACGCTTTGGGAAGATATTTCATCCAGCTTTCGATATGAGAGGGAGGCCCTCCCGGCACCACCAGTTGGTGATAATTGAATTTAGGGCGAACGGGCGATTGGACCAGCTTCATATTGGCTTCCCGGGCCGTTCGACTTCCCTTCTTCATATTGCAGCGTTTGCAGGCCACCACCACATTGGTCCAGATGGTTTTTCCGCCCCGGGATTTGGGAACAATGTGATCCACGGTTAAGGGATGATCCTTGTCTCCGCAATACTGGCAGGTGAAGTTATCTCTTCTCAGTACATTCTTCTTACTGAACGATATCGTTTTCCGGGCTTTCCGCCTGACCAGGTTGAGCACGCGAATCACCGTCGGGACCGGAAAGGATATGGAAGGCGACCGTACCACATACCCGTCACATTCGATTTGCTCGGCGCGGCCGCTCAGCACCATTACGATTCCCCGTTTGGCACTGCAAAATTGCAACGGCTCGTAAGAAGAATTGAGAATCAATATTTTTAATATGTTCAACATGACTTCAGAGTGACCTCGATTACGGATATGTATTTGAATTCATGGAGCAAATCTTTTTGATGTTACTCCTAAGACCGGCACCCGTCAATACGCCACACCACGGACACTTCTGCGGCCGCAGGTAAGCCTCTAATTTAAAAAAGGTTACCCACTCCCAAACGGCCTTGCGGGTCCAGCAATTTTTTGAGGGACTTCAACTCTGCCAGCGCCGAATCCCCGATCATTTTGCGGTAATATTCTTTTTTCAACTTGCCGACGCCGTGCTCGGCGGAAATCGTACCCCCCCATTTTAAAACCTGGTCCACCAGCGCTCCATAAACAGTGTGCGCCACCGTCGTCTGTTCGTCATCCGGCAATAGATTGATATGAAGATGGTTGTCGCCAATGTGACCGAACATGACATAGTCGAGACCGCTGGCCGTCAACTGATCCCGGTAAAACTTCATCATGTCCATGAAATGAGCGTCGCACACCGCCATATCCGTTCACATTTTAACCCGCCCCAGCCGCGAATTTTCCTCATTAATCATGAGGGGAATTTCATGCCGGAAATTATGAAACTTTTCCAAATCTTTGGGACTCTGCGCAAACCACGAGTCCTCCAGAAGGATCGCTTCAGTTTCCAGAAAAGCGACCCAGTCTTCCAGACAGGGGTCGTAATCGTCTTGGGAAATCACATCCTGCTCAAAAAACAAGGCGGCCCGTGCCGAATCAGGAATATTGGAGAATTTCTGTTTCAATCGTTGCAGAGAATGGCTGTCAAAATACTCCAGCGAACAGGGGTTGATATTCCGTGCGCTCGTGGTTCTAATGTTCTCCAGCAACCGCCAGCACAACTCCTCCTGCTCAATAAAAAGAATCCCGCTTAAAAAATCGGCCGGCGTCTTCATCAGCCGGAGTGTACATTCGGTAAATACGCACAGGGTTCCGTCCGAACCGATGAATAGATCCAGCCAATCCATTCCCGGTTGCACATAATAACCCGCCGCGTTTTTACATTCGGGGCTGTTGAATTCCAACCGGGGAAACTCCACAGTGGACCCATCGTCCAGCTGAAGAGGACGGTCAATGGTTTGGCCACGGGCCAGCGATGCGGTCCGTCCATCCGACAAAACAATATCCGCTTCCAGGACGAACTGCCGCGTGGTTCCGAATTTATAACTGCGGGACCCGGAAGCATTAGTAGCCAGGGTACCGCCGATAGAGGCCAGCGATTCGGTCGGATTGGGCGGATAAAACCAGCCGCTGTTCTGTAAATGGACTTGCAGGTCTTTCAGGGTGACGGCGGGACCGACCCGGCAGGTACCGGCCTTGACTGCGCCAAGGGTATGGAACCGCTCGAGGGACACGATGACGCCCGCTAAAGGAATCCGGGAAGCCGTCAACCCCGTACCGGCTCCTGCCAGGGTAACGGGCTGGTCACTTTCCTTCAAACAGGCAACCAATTCTTCGCGGGTCTCGGGAACAAGCACCTCGCTGGCCCGCCCGCCGGAAAAATTTGAGGCGTCCTGGAGATAAGGCGCGACAGTTTCGGGATCGGTTTTTCTGAACATATATTTATAATCACCCGGTCAGTGCCGGGTGGATTCCATCAAACCATCGGCTTGTGGGGGAAGAAATCCTGCGTACCCATTATGACGCTCAATCAATTCCAGAACGGTGTACACCGCGCCGTTCTTTTTTTCCGGCTGGGTGAACACCTGGCGCAAATCCGAGCCGGGATCACCGACTACTTTTCCTGCAACCTCAAACCCGCGTTGCTGAATGGCAACAATCGCGGCGTCGATATCTTCCACCCGAATGGCGAGATGATGGAAACATTGATCCCCGTGCGCCCTCACCCAGTCCGGAATCAGGCTGTCCCGGCCGCGGTCGCCGTCAAACGCCTGATCGATGAACAGAGCCGGATAGCCGGGTTTGCGATACACTTTCGCCCACCAGTGGTCGAATTCCAGGACTCCGATTTTCTCATCATAGTGAAAACCGTAGTCGATAAACTGCTTTGATCGGACATCGACATCCAGGGTGCGGATGGTGCAATGATCCACCAGAGGCATCAGTCCGGCGCCACACCGGTTCAGATGATCGGCAAAGTCCGCCGCCGCCCGGTTGCCTTCCAGAAACCTTCCGATATAGTCTTTCACCAATTGATCAAGGGGTATCATAACCCAAACCTAGTCCTCATCCCCGCGTGAAGGCGGGTCCGCCCGGTCTTCCTCCGGGGTTTCATCTTTGCGGTTCGCCGATGGGCCCTGATGGATAAAACCGGCATAGCGGAACATCAAAACCATCATACCGATCACGATGCCGATCACCACGACTATAAGAAATGTGTCCATAACCCTCTCACTCTAAAATCCTCCTTTCATTTATTTTAACATCAGCGCAGAAAACCTCCAAGGTGCCCTTTAAATTGATCCATCCACTCAGATGGTTCCAATCGAACGGGTCAGCGAGTCATCATGTCTTAAAAAGGGAACCTTTTGGGACCTTCCTTCTTGACACGGAATTTCACCTTAACGTATGCTGGGTAAAATATAAGGAGAATTCATTTATGAAAGACGACGTTCAAGGCAGCGAAATCCACAACCAGAAGGTGACCATCGGCGGAGTCCAGCTGACCCTCAGCCAGCCGGACAGCAGTGAAGTCACCTGGATCGGGCAGAGAGAAATCCTGAAACAGGTTCTGGCCTGCTGGCTGATAGTGGGCGAAAAGGACCTGCCCCTGTCCCCACGGATCATTGGCATGCCCGGTATCGGTAAAACCACCCTGGCCATGGTTGGGGCGCGAACCCGCAAGCAACCGCTCTACATTTTTCAGTGTACCGCAGACACCCGGCCGGAGGATTTGCTCGTCACCCCGGTGCTGTCCGAAGCGGGGAAAATTTCCTACCACGCCTCGCCCCTGGTGACCGCCATGATCCAAGGCGGCATCTGCATCCTCGACGAAGGGAACCGGATGAACGAAAAAAGCTGGGCATCACTCGCTCCTCTGTTGGACCATCGCCGCTACGTCGAATCGATCATCGCCGGCATCCAGGTCCACGCGCACAAGGAATTCCGCGCCGCCGTCACCATGAACAGCGACGAATCCACTTTCGAGATCCCGGATTACATCCTGTCGCGCCTGCAACCCACACTGCGATTGGAAATGCCGTCGCATGAGGACGAACTGGCCATCCTGAAATACCATCTGCCTTTCGCGGAGGAGGATTTACTGAACATGACGGTGCACTTTTTGCAACGCGCCCATCAACTCGACCTGGACTTTTCTCCCCGCGATGGACTTCACATCCTGCAATACGCCCTCAAACGGTTGAGCCAGGACAGGGATCATCCGTTCTCGAAGGATGATGTCTGGCGCGAAGCGGTGGAAAAAGTTCTGGGCGAGGAAGCCTTGAATCTGGATGAACTGGCCGAAAAAAAACGGCGGGCGCTGGGTTCTGAAAACCTGCCGATGGGGCTGGGCGATTTTTTCTTCGATGAGGACAGCCCTCTGCACCCGGATTCCGATCCCGAACGCTAAACCCCTCTTCCGGATTTTGCCATGGCACACATCTTTGAACTCAGCGACAAGGCTCAGGTCCTCCCCGTCATTCACGGGAGTGGCAACTTCACACGTGAAGTGCGGCAACGGATTCTGTCCTCCGGGTGCGACTGCCTGGCGGTCTGCCTGCCGCCGGAATTTCAAACCACCGTCGAGCGGGGTATCCAGAAACTACCCTTCATCTCCATCAGCGGATTGGAAGAAGCGGAGGGTACGTTGAACTACGTGCCGATCGACCCGGTGCAACCCGTCATCATGGCGCTCCGCATCGCTCAACAAGAGGGAATTCCCCGCAAGTTCATCGACCTCAGCGTGCCTGAATACGAAACGCGGCATTTCGATTTCCCCGATGCCTTCTCGTTACGCGGCCTGTCTCTCGAAAAGTTCGCGACCGCCCTTTTACCATTCATTCAGCGTCCGGTGGACAACAGCCTGCACGATCAGCGGGCCCGCTGGATGGCGTATCAGCTGCACCAACTGGAGATGGATTATAAGAAGATCGTTCTGGTGTGTTCCCTGCTCGACTGGCCTTGGATCAAGCAGGCGTATGACGACCGATCCAAATACCCTCAGCCCGCCCCGTCGGCCGGCGTCCCCACTTTGTACGGGCTGGAACCGTCGACCCTGTTTTTCGCGTTGAGCGAGTTCCCCTTCATCACTTACCTGTACGAGAAAAACCGGCAGGAGTTGAAATCGGACCGGGATGTGGCCATCGACGGCGTCAAGGAAATCATGCTGAAAGCGCGGGAGAACTTTCTCAACAAACATAAAATCCGTTACCACAACCTGACTTCGCAGACGTTTCAGATTTATCTGCAATACGTGCGCTACCTCACCCTGATCGAACAGCGCCTCACCCCTGACTTGTACACTCTGGTGGTGTCCGCCAAACAGAT
>JAPUGN010000191.1 GCA_027298165.1 Nitrospinota bacterium | reverse complement strand
TTATCATCATTCAAATCCAGGGTGGAATAGCGGAGGGCCACCTGCCAAGCGCCCCAACCCTCCTCCCCAAAGTTTTGCCTGGGGGAAACGCGTGCGAACGCGCCGGACTTCGTATTATACTCCCGGTGTTCCCCGGTGATGAAATAGCTGGCGTGGATATACCAACCGGTGTAATGAACACCGGGAGTCCCGACGGGTGCATCCCCATTCAAGAGCATGTATTCGAACTGCAAGCTGAAACGTCCATAAACGGCGGCGGCTTCAAAATTATACCGGTTAATTTTTTCCACCGGGTTGGAGCCTGTATCTACCGGCCGGTTCGCGGCCAGACGAGATTCCGGAGGCGAACGAATCTGAAGGGTATCGGCCACCCCCTGGTCTTCATGGGCAAAGGAGAAGCCGATGTGAACCAGTTTCTTCCCCTTGTCTTGATACCAGGGCAGGCCCGTCACCCGAAACCCGAAATCCACCGCTCCATCTGAGGTGCCGGTTTTGGTGAAGGGGGGGGCTTCGTTGTCCGTATCGTAAAATACGCCCACGTTCCAGGTGAGTCTTTTATCCAGGCCATGATTAAAAAACCCCATACCCAATCCACGGCCCGGGGAGAAGGCGATGGGGAGCGACCGTTCCATGAAAGTGATGTATTTGGAACTGGTCAGGTTTTCCAGAGACCAGGGTTCCTTGTAATGGCCCACCCGGAAATTACCCACCACCGGCAGTTTCACCAACTGGATATAGACATCCTTGAAATTGGGCGCTTCTTTGGATTTATCGCCGGAAAGACCAGTGATCGGGACATCACTCGTACTGGCGAAATCGTACTGGACCTTAAACCCGATTCTGTTGTACAGCAGTCCTGCGATATATATTCGGGCCGCCCGGAACTCGGCTCCCGAATTCTCGTCACCCGTGGCCGTGATATAGGTATCATTCGGATCAAAGAAAGCGAAATCGGCTAGGATGCGTCCGCCGATAATAAACTTGAATTTCTTATCGGCCGTCATCATCTTAAGGCCTTTGTTGTAAAAAACCCGCATTTGGGTTTTATCCTCGTCTTCCTTGGTGGCTACTTGTTCTTCCAATGCCCTCAGGCGCATCTCTGTGATTGAAGACTGAGCCCAGACCCCTTGGGTCCAGGTCAAAATCCCCAACATCATCCATAGACCGAATAACTTTTTGTACATTCTTCCTCCTTTTTCGTTCTGATCGGCTTTATACGTTAAAATCATAAATTTCAAAGGTATAAATTGATTTCATTTATATTTGTATGTTGGCTGAAGAATAGAGTCGGCTTGTTAGGATTCTGTGAGGAAAAAATTAAAATTCATTGAGCATTCGGAGGGTTCGACCCTCATTGAAGAAACCGTTGACAAAATCCCCGGGTGTTGGAACAATTCCCGGGTACAGGATGTGGGGGCCTCGCGGCCACCCGATGAAAGGAAAATCCATGATCGAAGAATGGGCCGACATTCGGAAAAAAGTGGAGGCGAGAAAAGACGGTCTGGAAGGCGCTGACCTCAGCTATCATAAGCTGATGAAGGCTCAACTTCAAGGGGCCAATCTGAGCGGAGCCGACCTCAGCTATGCCTATCTCATGCAGGCGGACCTGACCGGCGCCGATCTCTCCGGAGTGGATTTCAACAGCGCCGTGCTGAGCGAGGCCACCCTCAACGGCGCCAATCTGGAAGACGCCGATTTTACTGAAGCGTACCTGTGCGGGGTCGACCTCAGTCAGGTCCTCAATCTCACCTGCGACCAGCTTGAGCTGGCTTATCTCGACCGGGACACCCGGCTCCCCGATTACCTACAGATCACCTGGGTGTCCGACACCGCATTTGAATGTAAGGAATAAAATCCCCCCAACAGGTCTTAAGAACTGAGACAAAATCCGCAACCATCTCATGGCGGGGGTCGCTTACGAAATTCCTCTCACCGATTACGAAGATATTCTGGATTGGCGTCTCACCGCCGATCGGGTGCTTTATTATTGATTGAACGCGTGGTTTCCGGAACCAGGCCCTCCTTCGGGGGGCTTTTCCCCCGGGCGCTTGGTCAATTGGGTCTTGAGATGCATAAAACAAAAGGTTAAGGTAATTAAGATAAAGAGTTTTTATCATTAGCGTGTGAGTCATGGAAAAACCTGGGAAGGGTAGGAAGGTTTCATTGACCTGCCCTGACAGGGTTCCGGACAATCCAATCCTTCGTAAACCCATTCACATTGGAAAGTGTGCATGAGCAGATCTGTTTTCCTAAGTCTGTTTTTTTTGCTGGCGGTTACCCCGTTGACCATTGCCCCCGCTTCGGCATTCGACTGGGACTATAAAGGTTCCCTCGGTGAGGGTAAGCACGGACATTACGTTCCTCCTGTATCCAACCCGTTTCTGAACGAAACTCCCTTTATCACCACCGAAGTCCGGCTCCTCTATATTTACAATAATTTCCCGAACAATATTCTTACTCCGGGATTAGGCGCTTTAGGAGGTGGAAATCTCGTTTTTTTGGGGACCCAATTCCGTGTGGCCGTGTCCGACCGATTAGGGTTGATCGTCAACAAATTTGGTTACGCCGACTTTAACTTGAAGGTTCCGAATAGAAGTGACTTCGGTTTGACCAACATTTCCTTAGGGCTCAAGTACGTTCTGTGGTCGGATACTGACCAGGATGCCCTGGTGACATTGGGTGCCACCTATGAAATACCGTCCGGCACCCTGAAATCGGGATCGGTCAATGTTTTACAATTACAGGGTGATGGCAACGGATTTATCACTCCGTTTGTGACTGCCGTGAAACGCTATTACAAGTTCAGCGTGCAGGCCATGCTGAGCTCCAAGATCACCCTGGATCAGGATAGAAACGCGTCGTGGTTCAATTATGCCCTGCACATGGATTACAAAATTCTTCCCGATTTTTTTCCACTGGTGGAATTCAATGGTTTCACGCCGATCAACGACCCCCGGCAGAACCAGTTAAAATTTGAAGGAATCGATTTGTTTAGCATCGGTGGCGCCGATCCCCAACCGGTGGTCACGTTTGCGTCTGGGGCCCGCTACAAGTTTGATGACAACGTGATGGCGGGGTTGGTCTAGGAAGTCCCGCTCACCAACGACAAGGATATTATCGATTGGCGGGTCACTGCCGATCTGGTGATTTATTATTAGCTCCGGATTTCAGCCATGAGTGGAAATCAAAAAGCGGTGATTTTGGTGGGTCACGGCGGCCTGCCGAAGGATTGCCCCCGGGAAATCATCCAGCAGTTCAAACAAATGGAAAGGGACCGCAAAAGCTCCGGCAAGCCGGCGAGCCCCCAGGAAATCGACCTGGAGAAACTCATCCGCGATTGGCCCCGCACGCCGGAGAACGATCCTTACCAAGCCGGGCTCAAGGCGTTGGCGGAAAAGCTGGAACCGTTGCTGAAAGGGGCTTCCCTGGTGCTGGCGTACAACGAATTTTGTGCGCCGACGGTGGAAGACGCGGTGGCGGACCTGGCGAAACGCGGCGTCACCCAGATCACCGTGGTGCCCACCATGCTGACCCCGGGCGGGTCCCATTCCGAAATCGAAATTCCTGGGATTCTCGACGACCTGCGCGGCCATCATCCGTCTTTGGATATCCGCTATGCCTGGCCAACCGACCTCGGCCTCATGGCCCGCATGCTCGCCGACCACCTCAAACAGTTCGACGGTTAATACCCGATGCGGCGGCGGACCTGCCGGGAACCGTTAAATCCAGTCGTCCAGATCGAACTGGGCGATGCATTCGGGACTGCGCATGTCCATATATAAATCCGCCTGATCGAATTGGGTGCTGTATCCCTTCCATCGCTCGCAGGTAAGTCCTGCCTCCTCGATTTTCTTTTGGACCGCTTCCAATTCTTCCAGTCCGGGGTATTCCAGAACCACGTGGAATCCGGTGGCCGCTTTAAAACTGATGATGTAACGCTCGTCGCTCATGGACACTATTTCCTTTCGGCAGTTTTTACCCGGTTCTCCCTTCTTGTAAAGGAGACCCATGCATAACTCCAGACATCCAATAATCCTCCCCTTCAAAGGAGAGGCTGGGAGGGGTTAATAACCTTTTCCCTATTTTGTGGTTGCTCGATTCATCGAGCGGTATGGAAAGACCAAAACCCAGATCCTTCGCTGATGCTCAGGATGACCTATTAACGATGGATTTGTCATTCTGAGGGGCCAGCGTCAGCTGGACGGCCGGACAAAACAAATCTTAACATCTCACAACCCGGGGAGCCGTTCAACCGCCAAACCCGACGGATTTCAAAAAAACGGATTAAAGTCCTTATCATCCCCGGCGATTCCTTCAGGGCGTGTATCTCTATAAGGGCGAAGACCGCACCCTGAGGCAGATCGGCCTGGACCGCTCCGTCGCTCATGTCGATGTCGGCGCTAACGGCAGAAGAAAAGATCGTCCATCTGCGCTAATGGGTCCCCAGTGCGCGCGTCCATCCTCATTAAAAAGAAAAGATTGCTAAACCGCGGGCCGCGTTACAATATTAAGAGGGGACCGGGCAAGGCCCGGCCGGCGAACCGCCGGGGGTAAAATCCTCCCCATTGTAAAGGGGGCTGGCGGGATTCCTCCTTTGTTGTCACCCTGAGCTTGTCGAAGGGTGACAGGGTGAGGTAAAGGTCTCTACCGTAGGATGCTATGAAAGCGCTGATTCTCGATATCAAACGCGGCGAGTGGGACTCCACCACCGGCATGACGTTTGCCGACGTCGACCAGCCGAAGCTCGACGAAAGTAAAAACCCCAACGACGGCGGCCGGGTTCTCATCAAACCGATCTACACCGGGGTTTGCGGCTCGGACAAGGGCATCTGGTTCCGCCACGCGTTTGCAGACATGATCTTCGACTCGCTGGACAGCGAGGGCAAATCGGTCCGCATCTTCGGCCACGAACTGCTCGGCGAAGTGGTGGAGACCGGCTCCTACGCCGCCAACCATTACGGCTACCGTCCCGGCGACATCGTCTCCACCGAATCCCATATCTTCTGCGGCTTGTGCCATCAATGCAAAATCGGTGAAGAGCACGTCTGCGCCAACCACCTCATCATCGGCATTTCGACCGACGGCTGTTTCGCCGACTACGTGAAACTGCCCGCCAAGGAATTGTGGCGGACGGATACCGATCTTATCCGTCCCGAAGTGGCGGCCCTCCAGGAACCGCTGGGCAATGCGGTGCACGCCTGCAGCAGGGTCGACCTGCGTGGCAAGACGGTGGCTATTTTCGGGTGCGGCACTATCGGCCTGTTCGCGGTTCTGGTAGCGCGGTCGATGGGCGCAACCAACATCATCGGCATCGACCCCAACCCGAAACATCTGGAACTGGCGGGACGGCTCGGGGTCGACCAGGCGCTTAAAGTCCTTATCGGGTCCACCGGCGAGGGTTCGGTAGCGCCCGACCCGGAAATCGTCAATCAAATCCACAAAACCTGTCTCGGCGAGGGCGTGGACGTGGCCTTCGAGATGTCCGGAAGCAACCAGGCGCTGAACACCGCCATCGCATCGACCCGCGCCGGGGGTGACGTCATCCTGTTCGGCGTTTCGTCCGGCGATTATATACTGACCGATTTTCAGCAGATCATCATGCACGGCAAGACCCTGCACAGCGTCGTCGGGCGCAAGGTGTTCCAGACCTGGTACATCGTCAACAATCTGTTGACGTCGAAGGGCCACGACCTG
>JAPUGN010000190.1 GCA_027298165.1 Nitrospinota bacterium | reverse complement strand
CTTCATGGTAAGCGGTACAGGGCAGGATACGGCGTTTGTCTCGCAGGATGGCATCGATCATATTGACCACGGAGGCGCCGGGAGCCAGAAACGCACTGCCGTTTTTGAGCAGGTCGACGATTTCCGCGCCGCCTTTGCGCGTGCGTTCAACCAGCCGGCCGATTTGTTCCTGCGTCATCAGGTCGGTAATTGAAATACCGGAGACGGTGGTGTAGCGCGGCATCGGCACCATGGAGTCGCCGTGCCCGCCCAGCACCATGGCATCGTCATCCACCAGGGAACAGGACAGCTCCAGTGCCACGAAGGTGCGAAACCGTGCGGAGTCCAACACGCCCGCCATGCCGAGAACATGATTCCGCGACAGACCGGAGACTTTTTTCGCGAGATAGACCATGGCGTCGAGCGGGTTCGACACCACGATGATGATGGGGTCCTTCGAATACTGCATGACCTGCTCGGTCACGCTCTTAACGATCTTGGCGTTGATCTTGAGGAGGTCGGACCGGTCCTGTCCCGGTTTGCGGGGCAGGCCCGCGGTGATCACCACGATATCCGAATTCGCAGTGTCTTTATAATCGTTGGTGCCCACTACAATGCTGTCGAACGCCTGCAGGCAACCGGACTGCTGAAGATCGAGGGCTTTGCCCTGCGGCACTCCCTCCACGATATCCACCAGCACGACGTTTCCCAGATTCATGTACGCCACCAGCTGAGCTACCGTGGTGCCAACCTGTCCCGCGCCGATGACCGTTATTTTGTTACGCAAGAGCCCCATTTAATCGCTCCCTCAAAGTATAAGGGTGATGTTCACTTTGATTGTTAAAACAACCGAAATTCCTGCTCCCAAAATTCAAAAACGAATTAATGGATTATTTTAATACGTTAATGAAAATGCAATTCGGTTGTTGAAAACGGTAAGACTCCTGGACAATATATTGACTGTGAGAATGGGTAACCTATCGGATTAACCCCCGTTTTGTCAAGTCATTTTGGCCGGAAGTCCGGGTGCGACGGGGTTTTTCGCAAGGCTCTCCACACCCCGTCAGCCCCGGTTCTCGTTCCGGATAATTTTGCCTTTCATATTCCTTTGTTTCCCTTAAAATACATGCTTCAATCAAACGAATCGGGCACCCACCCCTAACCTGTTATTTACGGGACTTCATCAAGCACCATGAATCCCCAGACATCCTTTCATCAATTTGGTATCGATTTCTCTCAGGTCCGCCAGATCCCGGCGGACCCCAAGGTGCGGCTGGACTATTTTCGACGATTCAAGGACCTGCTCGAGCAGGAGCGCGAAAAAATCAAAGTATGGCACCTGCGTGGTGCGGGCGGTCGGGAAGTGATTCAGGCCTTGACCGGGCTTATCGATGAGGTGGTGCGGCACGTGGTCACCGTGCTCTCGGAACTGGAGGTGTTTCACAACAAACACCTCACGGATAAATTCGCGCTGGTGGCGGTGGGAGGTTACGGCCGGGGAGAACTCAACCCCGGTTCGGACATCGACCTATTGTTCCTCCTGCAGAAAAAAATGGATAGTACCCTGGACCGGTTCATTCAGGAGATCATTTCCGTTTTGTGGGGCATCGGCCTGGAAATTGGACAGAGTTGCCGCACCGTCAAGGAGTGCCAGTTGTTGGCGCTGGACGACCCCACCATTCGCACGTCGATGATCGAAACCCGGTTTCTGACCGGCACCCATCCACTGTACCGGAAGCTGTGGGACTCGGTTCGCAAAAACGTGATCAAGAAAAAGGCCGTGGAGTTTCTCAACGAGAATCTGAAAAAAATGTTTGCCCCGTCGGAAACCCGCGAGGGCGTAACCAGCCATCCGGAACCGGATATCAAAAACGGTCCGGGAGGACTGCGAGATTATCATGCGGCCCTGTGGGCGGTGGCGGTATCCTTCGACGGCGTCTCACTGCAGGAAATCCAGCGCCCCGACGTGGTCACCTCGCAGGAGCTGGTGCAACTGGAGCAGTCGGTCAATTTTCTGCTGAGGGTCCGCAACGACCTGCATTACCTGAAGGGCAAGAAATCCGATGTGCTGGAGATAGGCCTGCAAAAGGATTTGGCGGCGCATCTCGGCTACTCCGAAGGCAACAAGGGTGGCGACGCCGAATCTTTCATGCGCGATTATTTCATGCACGCCACCCGCATCCGGCAACTCACCGAGGCCATTTTTCAGCGATGCCTGGAGGTCAAGCCAACTCTCAAAAACATTCTGACTCAGTTCAAAAAGAAAAACCTGGACAACGGTTTCATGATCAAGAGATCCAAACTCTCCGTGCAGGAGTTCAACGAGAATCTGTTTCGCAACGATCTGTCATTGTTCCTTAAAGTTTTTCAGTTGTGCCAAGAGTACGGCCTGCAACCCGATTCACAACTGAATCGTCTGATCCGCCAGAACGTTGATCTGGTGGATTCCCATTACATTGCGAATCCCAAGGTCGGAGAATTTCTGTTCAGTCTGCTCAGCCAGCCGCAATCGGGAACCACATTGCGCCTCATGCACGAATCCGGGCTGCTGGCGCGGCTGATCCCCGAGTTCGGCCAATCGCAGTACCGGATCAGTTATGATTTGTATCATCGGTACACCGCGGACGAGCAGGCCCTGCGCATGGTGCACTTCCTGGAAGGATTGTCGGATGGTACTGACGAAGGTCTGGCTCAATTCCAGGAATCCTACGCCGAATCCGAGGAGAACCGGGTGATCCTTAAGCTGGCGTGCCTGCTGCACTCTCTGGAACGGGAGGGAGATGAATCTTCGGTTTCAAAAACCAGCGAGGCTCTGAGTCGGGTGTTCGAACATTTCGCTCTGACACCGGAACAGCAGGTCCTGCTGGTGTTTCTGATCGATCAGCGCCACACGCTGAATCACATGGCGTTCTTTGAGGACATTCATGATCCGGCGACGATCCGCAAACTGGGGCAAATCGCAGAAGCGCCGCAGAAACTCGGCCTCCTTTTGTTGATGAGTTATGCCGAGCTCAACGCCGTGGCGCCGGGCACCTGGACCTCCTGGAAAAAACTTTTGCTGACCGACGCCTATCAACGCACCCGCAACTATCTGTTGCGGCCGGACTCACTGGAGCAGAAACCCCAGACCACCCGTCAGGCGGTCTATGCCAAGCTGTCCGGCCAGCTGGCCCAAAACCTGATCGACCAGCACCTGGAGGCCATGCCGGACGATTATCTGCACACCGTCGACTCCAATCACATCGTCGACCACATCCGTCTGGTGGAACAAAAAGGCGACGGAGACTTCGCGGTGCAATTCATCGATCACCCGCCGGAAGATTTTTTTGAATTGACCCTGTGTGGCCAGAGCAATATCGGCCTGTTCAAAAACCTGGTGGGCACGCTGACTGCGCGGGCGTTGAACATTCTGTCGGCGCAGATTTTTTCGCGGAAGGACGGACTCGCCATCATCATCGTGCAGGTGGGCAGTCAGGAAGCCATCACCCTGTTCGGCAATGTCGAGAAGGTGTGGCAGGAAATCGAAAACAACCTCAAGGACTTGCTTGACCAGACCAAAACCCTGGGCACCCTGCTCAAGGAACGCACCCGGCTGATGAACGAAACCCGCAATACCGCCGCTATTGAACCGCGCATCGAAATCGAAAACTATCCCGAAAACCCGTTCACCCTGATCCGCATCGAAGCGCGGGACCATCCCGGCATGCTGTACAAAATCGCCCACGCGTTCCGGAACTTCGGCATCCGGCCCCACCGCGCCAAAATCGACACCCGCGGCGGACGCGGCATCGACGTGTTTTTGATCTCGCTGGACGGACGCAAATTGACCTTTGCCCCGCTGCTCCAGCGGATCAAGGACACCCTCATCGTCACCCTCCTCGTTGAAAAACTGGAGGATTTGGAGTGATCCAGTGCGTCACATGGTATTGGCTCATACCATTTCCCAGCGGGCCGCCTTTGCCGCCGCCTCCCCCCAGTAAAAAATAAGAGCAGGAACCCAGGACGCCGACGGCGACCAACCCTTTGTATCGTTTAGGCACGGCGGGATGGTTGATCCAATAGGCTCCAAAAGCCACAAAGTCCCCAAAAAAGGTGAGCCGTCCCCAATATAGCCGGAATCCTATTAGTTTTTGCTTCCCCTTCAGGGCCTGGCCCCCTTATCCTGTTATGGATATCCCGGTTGTGATTTGTTTATTCAAGGAATTTGTCGTGATTAATACGATGGACAGAACCGAATTTCTGAAACAGTGCCGGTTCCCGAAAGAATGGCGGAAATGGAATATGCTGCCCGCCCGATTACTGGAAAAACTGTATCAACTCTATCAATCGGATGCCCAAAAGGATGTGGATAACGAGGATTTCAGAAAATTCCGGCTGGAGGCGTTTTTTTTCTGGCTGGAAGGCGATTTAACGAAAGATCAAATTAAAAAATTATTTCGATTGTCTTTTCCTGAAACGACCGGGAAACATTTAAGGAGTTCGATCAACCGGCACAAGGACTGTACGGAACCTCTCCGCAAGGCTTTATTCGGCTACACCACCAAAGAAATTCCAAAATTCAACATAAGCAAGCTGGCGGAATTATTGCATTTCCCGAAAGAATGGCTGATGTGGCGAATGTATCCGAATGAGCTGTTTTTGGCGCACCGCAAGGAATTTCAACCCGGTGATGAAGCCAGCTCCGAAAATAATAGAAACCGCGCGTTTCACTATTGGTTGTCCCGGGAACTCAAAGAAGAACAACTCATCAAACTGGTCAAATTAACTCTACAGGACCCGGATCCGCTCATGGCGGAGGATATTCAACCCCATATCAAAAAACATAAAAACTGCACAGACAAAATCAAAAAATTTTTACAGCAACGTTCATAAGCGGTGCCCAATCCCCCTGCCCCCTTCGGAGAAGGGGGGCATAGCAAAGCAAAACCCAGATTCTTCGTCGGCATGGCCTCCTCAGAATGACAAACCGGGGTTTTTTCTTGTCATCCTGAGTGAAACGAAGGATCCAGATCCTATCCGTGTTTATCTGTATTCATCTGTGGTTAAATTTGTTTTAAGTATTCAGTTTTTTGCCGAGTTTGGCTTCGACGGAGGCCATTTTGGATTGGAGCCGGCCGCTCTTGCCCTTGCGGTAATCGATCTTGATGGAACACGTAATGCGGTCGCAATCGGAGCTCATTGTCTCAAAACACTGTTTGATGACGCCCATCACCTCATCCCATTCCCCTTCCAGGCAGGTGCCCATTGGCCCCAGGCGGTAGGGCACACCGCTGTTCGAGATGAGTTCCAAAGACCGGGAAACGTAGGGGCTGACGCTTTCGCCCTTGTCCATCGGTGACATGCTGAATTCCAGAAGAATCATGATTTCCCCCTCATAAAGTTAAAAAACAACGGGTTGCCTTGAATAATATGCTTGCATTTTAGGGCCAACCTATGGAATGATCAACCTTATCCATTGAAAACCTGACGGTTTTTCGGAAATCCTATGAAAGGGCGGTACCTTTAGCATTGCCAAAAATTGATGAGATTCGCGACCAGATCGACAAGATAGACGAAAAATTACTGCAACTGTTCAACCGTCGCGCCAAACTGGCCATCCAAATCGGCCAGGAAAAATCCAAACAAAACGACTCGAATCATTTCCACGTTCCCCATCGCGAACGGGAGATTATCGAGCGCATGAAGCAGGCCAACCCGGGACCCCTGCCCGCAGAGGCCGTGGAATTCGTTTTCCGGGAGATTTTTTCCGCCACCCTGGCCCTGGAAAAACCGCTCAACATCGCCTACCTGGGTCCGGAAACCACCTTCTCGCATCAGGCGGCCATCAAGCAGTTTGGCCATTCCGCCGTCTTCGTTCCGACCAGCAGTATTGAATCCATCTTTCACGAAGTGGAACAGGCCCATGCCGATTACGGCGTGGTGCCCATTGAAAATTCCACCGAGGGTGTGGTCAACCTGACTCTGGATTGTTTCGTCGACTCGCCGCTGGTGATCTGCGACGAAGTCAAGCTGGGCATTTCCCTGTGCTATCTGTCGAAATCCGGCGATCCCCAAAAGGTCAGTCAGATTTATTCGCATCCGCAACCCTTCGCGCAGAGCCGCAACTGGCTCAAGCAGCACGCGGCGGGCATCGAACAAATCACCACCTCCAGCACGGCGGTGGCGGCGGAAATCGCCAGCAAGGACGAAAATGCCGCGGCGGTGGCCGGCAGACTGGCGGCCGAATGCTACGACCTGAAAATCATCGCCGATAAAATTGAAGACCGCGCGCAAAACACCACCCGCTTTCTGGTCATCAGCAGGGAAAAGGCAAAGAAAGCCAAATTCAATAAATCGTCCCTCATGTTTTCCATTGAGGATGAGGCGGGATCTCTGCTGAAGGTTCTGCAGTTGTTCGCACGCAACCAGATCAATCTGACCAAAATACAGTCCCGGCCGCTTCGCAACCGGTCATGGGAATATTTATTCTTTGTGGATTTCGAGGGTCATATCGACGACCCTCGTATCGAAAAAGTCATCCGCAAGGTGGGCAAGCGTTGTATTTTTCTGCGGGTCCTGGGATCGTATCCCAATCACGATTAGACGATATGAAACCGTTCAAACAAATGACCATCCTGGGTGTCGGGTTGATCGGAGCATCGCTGGCGCAGGCCTGCGCACAGCGCAAGCTGGTGGCAAGGATCGTCGGCTTCGGCAGAAACGCCGACAACCTGAAAAAAGCCGAGAAGCTCAACATTATCGATGCCGGGTCGACGGATATGAAAACCGCCGTGGCGGGATCTGATCTCGTCGTCCTTTGCACACCGGTGGGCAGTCTGGTGGAGCGTGTCCGGGAGATGATTCCGTTTCTCCAGGATGGATGCATTATTACCGACACCGGATCGGTCAAGGGCACCTTGGTCCAGGAGATCGACGCCCTGATTACCGACAGGATTCATTACGTGGGAGCGCACCCCATCGCCGGCGGAGAACAATCCGGCATGGATGCGTCGAGCCCGGATCTTTTGACCGGAGCAAAATGCATCATCACTCCGACCGCAAACACACAGGCCCAGGCCCTGGAGAGGATCACTGCATTCTGGGATGCAGTGGGCATGCACACCCTAGCCATGAACCCGGAGGAACACGACACCATTTTCGGGGCGCTCAGCCATCTGCCGCACATCGTGGCGTACGCGCTGATGAACACTGTGGCGGAAGTCAAAACCGAGCACCACAACGGCATTCTGCCCATGTCGGGAAACGGATTGAAAGACATCACCCGCATCGCGTCCAGCGACCCGGTGATGTGGCGTGATATTTGTCTGTACAACAAGCGCCCGGTCGTTAAACTGATAAATCAGTTTCAGGAGTCGCTGGAAAACATTAAAATCCTGATCGAACAGGACCAGGCTGTCGCCCTGCAGGAAACCTTCGCCAACGCGAACCTGAATCGGGGAAAGCTGGTGGAAAACAATAAATGATTATCTCCATCTACGGCCCCGCGGGAAGCGGCAAAAGCACGGTGGCGCGGCTCATCGCCAAGCGCCTGAATTTTAAATATATTGAAACCGGCTCGATGTACCGCGCTGTGGCATGGAAAGTCCAGCAATCGAAACTCGATCCGCAGGACGAAGAGAAGGTCGCCGAAGTGGCCCGGACGATTGCCATCGAATTTCAACCGGGACCCGAGCGGCAGAAGGTGATGGTCGACGGCCAGGATTTGACCCCGGTGCTGCAAACCGAAACCATCGGGCAGCTGGCCGCCATCGTCGCCGCCAACAAGGGAGTGCGCGAGGTCCTGGTTGCGCAACAACAGAAAATGGGACAAAACGACAACGTAGTCATGGACGGCCGGGATATCGGAACCGTGGTCTTCCCCGATGCGGATAAAAAGTTTTTCATGGTGGCCGATCAGGAAGAGCGGGCGCATCGCCGCCACGCGGAAATCAAGGTGAACCACCCGGAAATTAAATTTGAAAAAATACTGGAGCAACTGCAACAAAGAGATTCTGATGATGAGAATCGGAAAGTCTCGCCATTGGTACCGGCGGCGGACTCGATTCGGCTGGACACCACCGGCATGAAAATCCAGAACGTGGTGGCGCAAATGATCGAGGAGATCGGCCCAGTCCATTCATGACGAAGGGCATCCATTTTTTATCAACCTTAACCCGTAATACGGAGGAGAAGTAACGTGGTAGACGCAGTTTTTGATACTGACGACATGGAAGAGGAATTATCAGCGGAAGAAAAATCCGCACATCAGGAAATGGAGGCATATTTCGAAAAGAGCCTCAAGAACTTCAAGGAAGGCGAAATCATCATCGGCAAAGTGTTGGGGCTGGCCAAAGGTTTGGTCACCGTCGACGTCGGCTTTAAATCCGAGGGCCTGATCAACCTCAACGAGTTCCCCGAGGCGGAAAAAGATCTGCAGATCGGAGACGAAATTGAAGTCTTTCTTGAGCGCGTGGAGGACAACCATGGAATAGTCGTTCTCTCCAAAGAAAAGGCCAACAAAATCAAAATCTGGGAAAAACTGGTGACCGCGTTCGAAGCGGAGGAAATCATCGAAGGCATCGTGGTGGCCAAGGCCAAGGGCGGCCTGACCGTCGATATCGGTCTCAAGGCATTTCTGCCGGGCTCCCAGATCGATCTGCGCCCGGTGCGCAACCTGGAAAAACTGATCAACGAAAAATTCCAGATGAAAATCATCAAGATGAACAAGAAGCGCGGCAACATCGTGCTGTCCCGCCGCATCCTGCTCGAGGAAGAACGCAAACTGGCGCGCGCCGGCACCCTCACCAAAATGGAAGAAGGCAACCAGGTGGAGGGCATCGTCAAAAACATCACCGATTACGGTGTGTTTGTCGACCTGGGCGGCATCGACGGACTGTTGCACATCACCGACATGTCGTGGGGACGCGTCAATCATCCCTCCGAGATGTTCTCCATCGGGGACAAGGTGACGGTGATGGTCCTCAAGTACGATAAAGAGAAAGAGCGCGTCTCCCTCGGCCTCAAACAAATCACCCCGGACCCGTGGGTGGATGTCGACAAGAAGTATCCCGTCAAAACGCGCATCTCCGGTAAGGTGGTGAGCATCACCGATTACGGCGCTTTCGTGGAACTGGAAAAAGGCATCGAAGGCCTGGTACACGTTTCCGAAATGTCCTGGAGCCGCCACGTGAAGCATCCCAGCAAGATGGTCAGTATCGGCGATACAGTGGGTGCAGTGGTGTTGACGCTGGACAAGGAGAAAAAACGCATTTCCCTGGGAATGAAGCAGATCGAACCCAACCCGTGGGACAGCATCGAAAACAAATATCCCATCGGTACCGAGGTCGAAGGCCTGGTGCGGAATTTGACCGATTTCGGCGCGTTTGTTGAGCTGGAAGACGGGGTGGACGGATTGATTCACATCTCCGACTTGTCCTGGAACAAAAAGATCAAGCATCCCTCGGAAGTCCTCAAGAAAAAGGACCTGGTGAAAGCCGCGGTGCTCAATATCGATAAAGAAGCCTGCCGCATTTCCCTCGGTATCAAGCAACTCGAGGCCGATCCCTGGGAAAACATCCCCGACCAGTATCCTATCGGCAAAGAGGTCACCGGCACTATCATCAAGGTTACCGGATTCGGGGCCTTCGCGGACTTCGACGACGGACTGGAAGGACTGATCCACGTTTCGCAGTTGAGCTCCGAGAAAGTGACGCATCCGGAAAAGGTGGTCAAGGTAGGGGACGAAATTACGGCCAAGGTGATCAAGGTCGACACCACCAGTAAAAAGATTGGCCTCAGCATCAAAGCCTACACGGAAAATCTGGACCCTTCCCAGATCGATCTGGAAGAAGTACAATTAGATATTCCGGCGGAGGATGAGGAAGCGTCCGAACCCGAAGCCTGAACTCCGAGGTACTGAATGCAACCGATGCAACCGGCTGACAAAAAGAAAAAATCATTTGGGCGCACCCTGCTGTATATCCTGCTGGGCCTTGCCACCCTGGTGGTCTTATCCTCGGTTTTAGGCCGCTATCTGTCCGAGGGCGGGCTGGAAGGCGGCAACGAAACCATCGCCATGGTGGAGGTGAT
>JAPUGN010000019.1 GCA_027298165.1 Nitrospinota bacterium | reverse complement strand
GATTACAGGAGTATCGGGAGAGATTTTTTTAACCTCTTTCAATACTTCCAGACCGTCCATTTCACCCATGACCAGGTCACTGATCACCAGATCAATGGCTCCATTGTTGAATTGGCGGACGCCCTCCATGCCATTACGGGCTTCGACCACATCGTAACCGGCCTCCATGAGGTCATTCTTAATGGTTTCGCGGACAATGGCCTCATCGTCCACAACCAAAATTCTTTCCTGTTTCATTCCGCCTCCTGCCTGGCGAGAAGTTTGACCCGAAACGTGGCCCCCTGGCCCAATTGGCTTGTGGCGGTGATGTGGCCTTTATGATGTCCCACAATTTTCTGACAAATCGCCAGCCCCATTCCCGTTCCGCCATACTCACTGATGCCGTGGAGGCGTTCAAACGGACGAAAAATCCGATCCAGGTGTTTTTCGTCAAATCCTTTGCCATTGTCTTCAATGTGAATTTCCTCAAAATTATTTTCGAACCCTGCATATTTGACTTTGACCACAGGGGGCGCCTCATCCCTGTGGTACTTTAGGCTGTTGGAAATCAGGTTCTGAAACAACTGGCGCATTTGAAATCTTTCCCCCTCGACACTGGGAAGGGTTTCCACCTCCACCCGGCCCTGTGTGCTTTCAATCTGGACCTCCAAGTCCGACAAAACCTCCGATACCACTTCATTCAAATCCACCGGCTGAAAGGGAGTCGAATGGGTGGTAATCCGGGAAAAATGCAGGAGGTCGTCAATCAGGTCTTTCATACGAAGGGCCGATTTTTGCATACGTTCAATATAGTCCCGGCCCGCATCGTTGAGAGCGGAACCGAATCGGCTGGCCAGCCGGTCTCCGAAAACGATAATTTTTCTTAACGGTTCCTGAAGGTCGTGAGATGCGATATAGGCAAAATTGGTGAGCTCTTCCGTGGTGCGCTCCAATTCGGAGGTCCGGACCAGGACCTGCTCCTCGAGGAGTTCATTATGCATTTGAACTCTTTGATGGAGCATCCGCATCTCCAAAAGGTTTTTGATTCGCAGGCTGGCTTCGGTCAATTCAAACGGTTTGCTTATAAAATCCTTGGCACCCTCTCTCAGAGCCCGCCACCGTGTTTTTTCATCTTTCAATGCGGTCAGAACCAGAATGGGGACCAGTGATTCGGGATCCCTTTCTTTCAATTGCTCCATGACCCGAAAACCGTCCATCTTCGGCATATTCAAATCCAGCAATATCAAATCCGGCTTGACCTTGGAGAACAGATCCAGAACCTGTGTGGGATCGGTGGTGCTGTGAAGATTCACATACCCTTCCTGCGTCATCATGTGTTCCAACAGAGAGACGTTGCTGGGCTCATCGTCCACAATCAATATTTTGGATTTCAGGTAATCTTTCGGAACTATCATTATCTTACATCATCTTCGGGAAATTTTTAAAGATGCTCCCTTATTTGTTTCCAGTAAATTGCCCAAGACTTCCATCAGGTGGACCACATTAATGGGCTTAGTAACATACGCATCAAAACCCGCAGCCATTCCGATTTCCACATCCTCACCCATGGCTTTGGCGCTGACCGCGACCACCGGGATGGATCGCGTTTCCTGATAGGACCGGAGCGCCTTCAACGCCGTGAAACCGTCCATTCCCGGGAGATGGACATCCATTAAAATCAAGTCCGGATGATGCGCCAGGGCAAGCTCGATTCCCGCTTTTCCTTCCCAGGAAGTGATTAGATGAATATTCGTATAGGCTTTCAATACCTGCCGGATTAAAATCAAGTTATCCGGATCATCTTCTATACACAATAGTGTATAACTTTTATCGGGATTAATCGAATGGGTCTCCGCCTCCAAAGCTGAATCGTCCGGAATAGGGTAACGCGGACGCCGTCTCCCGGAGCAAACGTCGCAGAGAGATTCGCACAATCCGGTAAAATTCAGGAGGTTTCCAGAACTTTCTGGTAATGCTTTCGGTTCAATCCGTACTTTTGGATTTTATAGTAAAGCGTCTGGCGGGGGATTCCCAAGGCGAGGTAGGTATTTTTGATATCACCATTCTGGCGGATCAGTGCCTGCTCGATGATGGTTTTTTCGAACGCAGTCAACTGATCGTTTAAAGTCATTTCTCCATTTTGGGAGATGCTGTTGTCGGTAAAAGGCGCAAAGCATTCGTTCTGGCCCGGAATATCCATGATCAATTGGAGCACGTATTTTTCAGCTTCATTTTTGAGTTCACGCACATTACCTTCCCAGGGCCGGGCCATCAACTTCTGCATGAATTCTCCTGGTGGCAGCGCCAGTACGGATACCTTGTACCTCCAGCCAATTTCCGACACGAAATGATTAAACAGCAGTGGAATATCTCCCATGCGTTCGCGGAGAGCCGGAACATACATTTGGAGCACATTCAAACGGTAATACAGATCCTTGCGAAATTTATTTTCCTCGAAAGCCCGCTTCAAATCCGTTTTGGTTGCGGCCACGACCCGGACGTCGACCCGAATGGGGTCATTGGAGCCGACGCGGTAAATGACCCGGTCCTGCAGAACGTGGAGCAACTTCACCTGGAGATGAAGGGGCATGCTCTCAATTTCGTCCAGGAAAACGGTCCCTCCGTGGGCATGCTCGAATTTTCCGATGCGGCGACGGTCGGCCCCGGTGAACGAGCCTGATTCGTGGCCAAACAATTCACTTTCGATGATATTTTCCGGGATCGCCCCGCAATTGATGGAGACAAAATTATTTTCTTTCCGCGAACTGCTCTCATGCAGGCAACGCGCGACCAGATCTTTCCCGGTACCGGTCTCCCCCAAAATAAGAACGTCTGTATCAGAACCGGCCATGCTGGTGATCATTTCCCGAAGCCGGACCATGATCGGCGACTTGCCGATGATTCTAAAATTGGTCTCCTGCTGATTATTGATCTCTTTTCTTAATACGCGGACCTCATGTACCAGTTGCCGTTTTTCCATGGCGCGGTGGACCACCTCCAACAGGACTTCGCCGGAAAACGGTTTTTCCAGAAAATCATAGGCACCTTCGCGGATGGCCTGCACGGCCGTTGGGATATCTCCCTGCCCTGTGATGAGAATGACCGGTAATTCCTGATCGATTTCTTGAATCCGCTTCATCATGGTAATGCAAACCATTCCCGGCATGATGACATCGCTGATTATGATTCCTTCCCACCCGAAACCGATCCGGTTCAAGGCGCCTTTGGCCGCATCGAAGGTCTCCACACTATACCCCTGTCGTTCCAGGGAATCCTTATAGCCCAGACGAATGATCTTGGAATCTTCGACAACGATGACTTTCCCTTTGCTCATGGCTCAGCTCAATTCAAGGTGGTGGATGTTGCACATTGATCTGCAGGACGGGCCGTCTTGCGAGACGTTCGCTTGGGAAGCGTGATGACAAACGACGCACCCCGACCTCCGATGCCCGGTTTCACTTCGATCCGCCCGCCATGCGCCTTGATAATTCCATGGCTGATCGGCAGGCCCAATCCCATTCCCCGGCTGTCTTTTTTAGTGGTGTAAATCGGTTCAAAAATGGATTGCCGTTGGCTTTCGGGGATACCTCTCCCGTTATCCTGAATCATAATTTCCAACGAAGATTCCAGCGCCCGCGTCCGGATGGTAATTTTTCCATCATCCTCCGGAAGAGCTTCCTCGGCATTGTTTAAAAGGTTCAAAACCACTTGCCGGATCTGATCCTCTATGCCATATACTTTGGGAAGACGGGTATCAAGTTCCAGCTTCAGCTCAATATTTCGTTTGTCCATCCGGGATCGTGTCAACAGAACCATATCGTTGATGGCGGAATGCACGTCCATCAATTTGGGAGAATGCGACGAAGGCCGGTGGATATCCTGCATTTTTTCGACCAGGTCCATGACACGGCTGCACTCCCGAATCGCCAGCTCCAGCAGATCGTCGGAGCCCTGTTTCAGAGAGAACTCGCGGGCCGCCTTTTCGAGAACATTCAAAATTCCAAAGAGAGGATTTTTAAACTCATGCGCCAAGGAAGCGGCCAGTTTCCCGGTTGCCGCCCATTTTTCCGATTGTACCAGTTGCTCTTGCAGGCTTTTAAATTCCCTGCGGCCTTCTTGACTGGACAGTTCATATTGTGGAGAGGGCTCCCGACCGGAGTCCGAAGGCGTGCGGTCAATACCGGTTTCGTTCAGTTCTTCCAGTTTGTGACGGGTTTCCTTTAAAACGTTCTCCGCATATTCCAATTTAGAAATATCGGTGAGGGTGGCCACGAATTTCCTTCCCGTTTCCTGCGCCAGTTCGCCGACGGCCAAATCCAGAAACAGCCTGGATCCGTCTTTGTGGATTCCCATGGCCGCCGCTTTAAGGATGCCGTGTTCGCCGTTTTTTCCATGGTTTAATTTTTGGATGGGGTGACGACTGTACGACGGATCATGCCCGGTCACCAGCTGTTTGATATTCCGGCCGATCAGGGTTTTCTCCGGATAGCCGAATAGATCCGCCGCTGCGCAATTGAAGGAATCAATCACTCCTTTATCGTTGAACGTCACCACGGCTTCGTGTTTCGGCTGACTGAAACTTTCGGCCTGGTGTTCAGCCCGGCTCAGAGCCCTTTCCATGTTTTTATATTCCATAAGGGTGCCCACCAGCCGGGTGGCGAACAAAATCCATTTGAGTTCCGTCGAAGAAGGAGACCGCGGTTCCCGAATGTAAAACGTCAGGATTCCGGCGGCTTTCATATCGGATCCCCGCAGGGGAAACGACCACGAAGCCCTAAATCCGCAGATTTTGGCCGTGGCGGAACACCGTTCCCACAGACGGCTTTTCCGGATATCTTCAATAATGATGGGTTTATTCTGGATCGCCGCGGTTCCCCAGGGGTTCATCCCCTCCTCCAGGCTGACGGACGCAATCTCCCGCAACAAGGGTCCGGGGAGACTGGGGCCGGCCATGCAGTCGAGTTGGTTTTTGTCCTCACTCAACAGGTGAATGGAACCCACCGCATCGTCTGAACAGGATTCCAGTTCGGAAACCAGCGTATTCAAAATGTCTTTCCAGGGTTCGCTCCGAATTAACATCTCCAGGACCCGGGTTTGGCCGGATAAAAACTGGGATAAATTCTGATACGGGTCCTTGCGATGTTTCGGTTCCGGGCGGCCGAGACGGGCCACCGGGGCAGTCAGGGTATTCTTTTTTCGGGACGCGAGCCAGGGATCAGATTCTTTTGAGAGAGCGGCGGTTCCCTGGGGGTCCAGACAATCCGTCACTTTCTTATGAATCTGCGCCCAAGTGAATGGCTTCAAAACGAGATCGTGAACGCCAAACCGGGTGGCTTCTTCGGGGGATAATAGCTTGGGATAGCCGGTGACCACGATGATGGGCGTGTCCGGATTAATCTTTTTGATCTTCCTCGAAACCTGAAGACCGTCCATCCCCTTTAATTTCAAGTCGGTGATGACCAGATCGAAAGTGTCATTCTGGAATTTACGGAGACCTTCCTCACCGCTGCGGGCGGTGCTGATATGGTAACCGTTGTCCTGAAAGTTGCCTTTCAGGGTTTCCCCCACCAAACTTTCGTCTTCTATTATTAGAATAGAATCGGTATCCCTCATTCCTCCTCCAAAGGAAAAGTGGGAATTCAGCAAGCTCAGATCAGAACCGGGCTCTATACCCCATTTGCGGCCTATTAGCCCCCATGGCATTCAATCCATCTCCTAATTGAGCAAAATGACGGCTAAATAGATTGCTGCTATTGAACTTCGTTATTCTTTCCAGATATATGATTGTATGTGACATGGCTTAAAAGTCAATAAAATAAAGCCAATTAATTCAATGATTTCTGGAGAACCCGCCCATATAGAACCCGGCTCGTTTCCGCTGTATCCTGTTTCCTCCAGTCTTGAAACACGGAAAAATGAACTCCTTCGGCCTCCGCCAA
>JAPUGN010000189.1 GCA_027298165.1 Nitrospinota bacterium | reverse complement strand
AGTCGGCGCCGTTCGCCACCAGGCGGCCGACGGTTTGAAAATCCTCCGGGGTGGTGGAAATGGAAATCAGCGAATGGGTGTCCTGATAAACGCCCAACGCCATCAGGGTGCTCTCCTCGGGAGACAGCTCGATCCCGCGCTCGGCCAACTCCTCGCACAGAACAGTGGTGGAGGAACCGCGTTTTTTGATGACCGACCGGTCGGCTTTCAGGGGATGCGCCACATCGAGATGATGATCGTAAACGTGGACCTCGACGCCGTCTTTATTCAGCAGGTTTTTAAAGAGACCGATACGCTCGGGATCCTGGGTATCGACCACGATCAGACGGGTGACTTGATCCAGGTCCACGTCCTTTATCCGGGAAAATGAAAAGGCGGGGTTGACCGCCCTCAGGTAATCCTGGAGGGGCTTTTCCATCGATCCGGAAAACACCATACAGGCTTCCGGATACAATTTCTGCGCGGCCACCATGGCGGCCATGCAATCGAAATCGGCACTTAAATGTGTGGTGATCACCTGCATGACGCTACGATGTTTAATGGAGTTTTCAGGGTGGGACCCCGCGGATCAGCCGGGTTCGTCCGCTTTTACTATAACACGGGTTTGAAACGGCATTTGCCTGGGCAAGGTACAAATGCGGTTGTCGCAGGCGCGGAAATGCAGCATTCCGGAAATGAGGTACACCCCCGGCGGTAATCCCTCGGGAACCGAGAACAGGCGGGTGAATTCGACCCGGCCGGAATGGGTCTTCATAACTTTCTCCAGGACTTCGTCACGGACCAGCTTGGGCGGGGTTTCCTGCCAGTCGCCCTGTGGTTTAAAGGCCGTGTCCTCCAACTCGATCCGTGTGGCGATCGTTTCATCCTCAAATTGTTTTTCAAGGGAGTACAAGTGCCACCCTTTTTCCAGAAACCCCACCACGTACAGCCAGAAGGTTTCTCCCGGACGCACTCGATCCTTGTTGAGCATGGCTTCCAGCCGAAGCTCCAGACTCTGCTTTTTGGATTCCTCAAATTTTTCGAAGGACTCAAACCCGTACCCCGGGGTCACGGCCGCAAGAACTGCAGACAGCAACAGCAATCCTGATAGGAAAGACTTAAGGGTAGGATGAAGCCGCCCGGTTGCACTTTGCCGGGCCGTTTTTCTGAAACGGGAGGGGGACAAAATCAACAGTCTCCTTGTATTATTCCTGGAGGGGGTTCAGATACTTTTCGATGAGGTTGATGAATTTGGCGGGAGGAACGGCGCCTGAAAACATTTCCCCATTGATGGTGGCGTTGGAGTGGTTGTAGACACCGATAATAAACGTCGGCGTCCCCTGGATGCCAAGAGCGGCCCCATCTTCCAGGTCTTTCTCCACACGCTTCTGGTATTTTCCGGAATCCAGACACTGTTCGAACGAATGGAGGTTCCGGACACCGGCACGCTGGGCGTATTTAAGGAGTTCCGGCTTGCTCTGCTGGAGGCGCCGGGAATCGAGGTACATGAGGCTTTGCAATTCCCAAAACCGACCCTGGTCGCGGGCGCATTCCACCGCTTCCGACAAATCCCTGGCCTCCTGATGAATCGGGAAATGCCGATAGCCGAACTGTACCGACTCCGGATATTTATTGCGGAGGTCCCGCAGAGTCCCCTGAACCTTCCGGCAGAAGGGACACAAAAAGTCGGAGTATTCCATCACGAACACTTTCCGGTTTTCCACGGCCTTGACTTTGAACCACAACATGGCCGATCCCACTTGGGCCTGGAGACGGAAATCGTTGGGCGGTTTCAAATAATCCACCACCCAGCCGTTGTCCACGGCCATCTGGTATCGTTTTTTCAAGTCCTCAAAATAACCCTGTCGCCGCATTTTCTTCAAATAGTTGCGAATCTGCCCGCGCAGTTGATCCAGGTCCCCCAGATCCTGAATACCGGGTTCGTTGAGGTAAAAATTTTCAATATCTTTACTTTGGATTCGCTGAATGGTTTGAGATTTCAGTTCGGGGTGGGTTTGGGACAGGAAATTCACAACCTTCTGTTTCAACTGCGCACTCTGCATCTGATATAGGCGCACCATCAACTCATGAATCTGGGCGTTTTTGAGGTCGTCCAGATGAATGGGTTGCCCGTCCGCCTCGGCGACCACGGGATTGTTGATGAAAGTGCCGAGGAGACTGTTTTTCTCTTCCAATTTTTCCGGCCCGCCGCTTTTGTCCTGCGCCAGAAGGGGGCTTGAGAAAAGAAAATTTAAAAGGAGAACGGCCAGAACGATGGACCCACCGGCTTTCGAAATACCATGCATAACACAATCCATGAAACTTATATTCATATCAGCCCGGGCGGGCCCTTCAAATCAATCTTGATGAACATAGCGCTCTTAATTGAGACTACCACTATTATCCATCAATTGAACCCTCAATCGCAACGGGATTTTCAAAGGGAAAAACGCGGATTTTTCGCCGGTTAAAAAAAGAGGGGCGGCGGAAGCCGCCCCATGAAGAGTTGGAAACCCGGTTCAGATCAGGAGTTTTGGACAACTCATGTCCTTAACTGGCCTTCAGAGATTCCTCGGGATTCAAAAACTTGTGACAATTTTCCGCCAGTTCCAGGAATGCTTTGGCGGCCACCGAGTCAGGCCGGGACAGCACCAGCGGCTCCCCGCTATCTGACCGGATCGCCACTTCCGCATCGAGCGGAATGCTGCCCAGGTAGGGAAGTACAAGTTCCTCGGCCAATTTTTTGCCGCCACCGCGCTTAAACACATCGATTTCCCCCGAACAGTGCGGACAGGTCATGGTGCTCATATTTTCGATAATACCAACGATGGGCACGTTGCTGTCACGCGCGAAGGAGATCATTTTGCGGGCATCCAGAATCGCCAGATCCTGCGGCGTGGTGACTATCACGGCGCCGTCCACCTCGCCGATGAAGTCGATGATGGTGATCTGCTCGTTCCCGGTTCCGGGCGGCAGGTCGAATAGCAGG
>JAPUGN010000188.1 GCA_027298165.1 Nitrospinota bacterium | reverse complement strand
CTCTGCGGCAGGGCGCCAACAAAGTGTATCTGTTTGAATTGCTGGACGAGCCGCCTGAGGAACGACACTCGGACAATCCCTGGCCGCAATGGCCCGCCATCATGTACATCAGTTCGTCTCACGCAGAAGCGCCGGAGCGTGTGACGCGCTACAATATCTCCACCAAAAAGTTCACCGGTGAAAACGGCCGGGTCAAACAGATCCATGCCATGAAAATCCAATTCGGCGACCCCGATCCTGAAACCGGCCGGCGTCCCATGGAAGAAATTCCGGGCTCCGAGTTCACGTTGGACGTCGACCTGGTCCTGCTGGCGATGGGATTCGTCCATCCCGTGCATGAAGGGTTGGTTAAGGAGTTTGGATTGGGTTTGGATGGGCGCGGTAATGTGGCTTGCGACTCAAAGAAGATGACCAGTGTGGACGGCGTGTTTGTGGCGGGCGACATGACGCGGGGTCAGTCGCTGGTGGTCTGGGCGATTGCCGAGGGCCGCGAAGCGGCACGGTCGGTGGACGAATACCTCATGGGCTACACCTTTCTTCCCCACAGTGAGTTTCTTTAAAGATCTTTCCAAACGCAGGTTTTTCTCAAGCCCGCACAGAAAATTCTAATATTAAAAATAAGAAAAAAAGTGGGTTACTTTCCGAGGGACACAATGAGTTCCACGCGTTTGTGAATGCCCAGTTTTTTGAAGATGCGTTTCAGATGAAACTTGACGGTGAAGGCGCTGATCGACAGCATTTTGGCGATCTCGTCGTCGTTGTAGCCTTGGGCGGCGAGTTGCACGACTTCTTTTTCCCGACGGGTGAGTCCGGCTTCTTCGATTTTGATGTTTTGCGAAAAGGTGGGTTGGGGGCCAGCGGAGAATTTGTTTTTTCTTTTTTCCAGGCAGTGTTTTATTTTTTCGAACAAATCGTCGCGGTTCACCGGTTTTAATACATAATCATCCAGATCTAACCGCAGGGCTTCGATTGCAGTTTCGATGGACCCATAACCGGTAAGAATCATAACCGGTGTATTCGGATTTAATAGTTTGATTTCCTTCGAAATCTCCAAGCCATCCCTGCCCCCCATATTTAAATCGATGATCACCAGGTCGTGCTGGCGGCTTTTGAAACTACTCAGGCCTTCATCACCAGAGATTGCGGTAGTAACTTCATAGCCGCTTTCCCTAAGATCGTCACTGACCGCTTCCAAAAGAATTTCTTCATCGTCAATCAGCAATATGGAATATCCAGCCATTTGAATAACTCCGATATCTGTTACTTGATCCAAAATCATTACCCCCATTCGGGTGAAGCGTCATAATACAAATTAAATTTAATCTAGCGAAAAGTGGTTAAATTTTGAATAACTCCGATATCTGTTACTTGATCCAAAATCATTACTCCCATTCGGGCGAAGCGTTATAATACAAATTAAATTTAATTTGACCTAGCGAAAAGTGGTTAAATATTGAATTAAATTGAAAAGGGGGTTGTTGGAAAATATTTCACTTCAAAAAGATTAAGTATTTTTGGGTTAGGTACCTAATTTATGGTGATCGTGTGTCTTTAAAATTGCAAACGCTGATAAAATCCTTTTAATTTTTCTTTGACGGGTTTGCCGTCTATTTCGGCGAGTTCGTGGAGCAGTTCTTTTTGTTTTTTGTTTAGTTTTTTTGGAGTTTCGACTACAAGTTGAATTATTTGATCTCCCCGGCTACGGCCTCTTAATTGTGGGATGCCCCCTCCCTGGATACGGTAACGGTCATTGGATTGAGTCCCTGCAGGAATGGAAATGAATTTTGTTTTTTTATCGAGTAAGGGAACTTCAATTATCGCTCCCAAAGCAGCCTGTGAAAATGAAATATTCATCTGGCAATAGAGGTCCAGCCCCTCGCGGTGAAAAAATTCATGAGGCTGAACGTGGACAAATACATACAGGTCTCCGGGCGGCATTCCTGGAGCCTCTTCTCCTTTCCCCCGAAGGCGCAGGCGGGACCCATCGTCTACCCCTGGGGGGATGTTGAGGGAGATTTTTTTTGTGTCTATTTCGACGCCTTCCCCTCGGCAAGTGGTGCAGGGGCTTTTGATAATTTGACCGGTGCCATGACAATGCGGACAGGGGCTGGCCAGGCTGAAAAAGCCCTGGGAACGAACCACCTGTCCGGTGCCGCGGCAGGTCCCGCAATGAACCGGGGAGGTGCCGGGTTTGCACCGGGAGCCTTTGCAGGTGTGACAGGGCACATGTTTGCGGACTTCGACGGATTCATCAGTTCCGAAAGCGGCTTGTTCGAAAGAAATGGTGATATCGGTGCGTAGATCCGCGCCGGAGTGTTGTCTCCCGCCACCGCCGAAAAAATCGCCGAAGATGTCGCCGAAGGCGGAAAAGATGTCTTCATAGCCTCCGAATCCGCCAACTCCCTGTCCTTTCAACCCCTCGTGTCCAAACTGATCGTAGACCTTGCGCTTTTCCGGATTACGCAGGACCTCATAAGCCTCGGCGGCTTCTTTGAACTTTTCCTCGGCGTCTTTGTTATCCGGGTTTTTATCTGGATGGTATTGGAGAGCGAGTTGGCGGTAGGATTTTTTCAATTCGGATTCAGAAGCGTTGCGATCCGCTCCCAAAACTTCGTAATAGTCTCGCTTCACCCGGGCTCCTTACGGCTTGAGTTTGGCCACTTTGACTTTAGCGGGCTTGAGTAACCTGTCTTTAAAAAGATAACCCGCTTCCAACTCTTCGACAACCCAATTATCCAGGTCAGGATCGGCGGTTTCCACCGTCATGTATGCTTCGTCGGTCCGGGGATTGAATTTGCGGTCGGAAGTGGAGATGATTTCCACGCCGCTTTCCTGGAGCATGCCCAGCCATTGGGAATGAATCATTTCGATTCCCTGTTTCAGGCTTTCAAAGTCGGCGGACGATTGCGCGGAATTGATCGCCCGCTTCAGGTTGTCCATGATGGGCACCAGTTTTTTGAAAAAGTCGGCTTTGATCTGTTCGAGGCAATTTTCGTTTTCCTTGTTCAGGCGAATGCGGATTTCGTCGGTTTCCGAGGTTTTGGATTTGTAGGCGGTAATATATTCCCGAAGCTGATTGTCTTTCGCCTCGACTTGCTGTTTCAGCTGTTCGACATAAGAGGGTAGGCGCTCTTCGGGTTCGTCGGCGGACGTTTCACCTTCTTCCTCATGGGCCCAATGCCGTTTATCCTTGACGGTAAACCGGGGTCTTTCCTGGTTCTCCGTTTTGCTGTCTTTATTTTTTGATTTGCTCATAATCGCATCACATGCCAGATAAATTTTAAGCGGGGAAGCCAGAAAATGGCTTCCCCGCTCGGGAGAGGTTAGACTCTCTAAGGGAGGTGAGAAACGGGGCAAGCCCGGTTTCTCGATACTAGCCGGAGTGATGTGCTAGGACACCCACCAGCCTTGGCATTCATTTTTTACTGCTGACATCTTCGAACTCGGCGTCGACGACATCATCGTCGGGTTTGCCGGAGCCACCTCCACCTTCGCCTTCACCTGATTCGGGACCGCCTTCCGGTCCGCCTTCCGGTCCACCTTCCGGTCCACCTTCGCCGCCGGAGGCATCGGTTTGTGCATACATCTTTTGAGCCAGGTTATGGGATGCCTGGGTCAGGGCTTCGATCTGGCTCTTGATTTGCTCGACATCGGGTTCTTCACCTTCCAACGCCTTTTTGGCTTCGGCGAGGGCTTCTTCCGTGGTTTTAATGTCTTCTTCACCCAGCTTGTCTTTATTGTCCCTGATGGTTTTTTCGGTGTTGTAGATCAGGGAGTCGAGCTGGTTGCGGGCGTCGATCGCTTCACGCCGCTGCTTGTCAGCTTCGGCGTTGGATTCGGCATCCTTAACCATGTTCTCGATTTCGCTGTCATCGAGACCGGTGTTGTCGGTAATGGTGATCTTCTGTTCCTTGCCGGTGCCCTTATCCTTCGCGGACACGTGGAGGATACCGTTGGCATCGATATCGAAAGTGACTTCGACCTGCGGCACGCCCCGGGGCGCGGCGGGAATTCCGTCGAGGTGAAATTTACCCAGCGAGCGGTTGTCATTCGCCATTTCCCGCTCCCCCTGAAGGACGTTGACCTCAACGCTCGGCTGGTTGTCCGATGCGGTGGAGAACGTTTCGCTTTTGCGGGTCGGGATCGTGGTGTTGCGTTCGATCAGCCGGGTGGTGACTCCGCCCAGGGTTTCGATTCCCAGAGACAGCGGCGTGACGTCCAGCAACAGGATATCTTTCACGTCTCCGGAAAGAACTCCGGCTTGAACGGCGGCGCCTAATGCCACCACTTCGTCGGGATTGACGCCTCGATGCGGATCTTTTCCAAAAAGGTTTTTGACGATTTCCTGGATCTTGGGAATCCGGGTGGAACCGCCCACCAGAACCGCTTCGTGTATCTGGTCCGCTTTCAGGCCCGCATCCTTGAGCGCTTTCTTACAGGGCTCTTGGGTGCGCTCCAGCAAATCGTCCACCATGGACTCGAATTTGGCGCGCGACAATTTAATATTGAGATGTTTGGGACCCGTTTGATCGGCGGTGATAAACGGCAGATTGATATCGGTTTCGGTGGTGGAGGACAACTCCATTTTGGCTTTCTCGGCCGCTTCCTTCAACCTCTGCAATGACATACTGTCTTTGGACAAATCGATCCCACTGTCTTTTTTGAATTCGGTGACGAGCCAGTCGATGACGCGTTGATCGAGGTTGTCGCCGCCCAGATGGGTATCCCCATTGGTGGCTTTGACCTCGACAACATTGTCTCCCACTTCCAGAATGGAGATGTCGAAGGTTCCGCCGCCAAAGTCATAAACGGCGATCATGTGGTCTTTTTTCTTGTCCAGACCATACGCGAGTGCGGAGGCGGTCGGCTCGTTGATGATTCGCTTGACTTCCAAGCCGGCAATTTTCCCGGCATCCTTGGTGGCCTGTCTCTGGGCGTCATTAAAATAGGCGGGAACGGTGATGACCGCTTCCGTTACCGTTTCTCCCAGATAGGCTTCGGCGGATTTTTTCAGTTTTTGCAGAATCATGGCGGAAATTTCCGGGGCGCTGTATTGCTTGCCCTGGATTTCAATCCGCACATCATTTTTTGGGCCTTTAATTACTTTATAAGGCACCATTTTCATTTCTTCGCTGACTTCGTCGAAGGAACGCCCCATGAAACGCTTCACTGAAAAAATAGTATTTTCGGGGTTGGCAATGGCCTGCCGCTTGGCGACCTGGCCTACCAGAATTTCACCTTCCTTGGTGAACGCCACGACGGACGGAGTGGTCTGATTACCCTCTTCGTTGACGATGACCTTGGGTTCACTTCCTTCCATAACAGCGACCACGGAATTAGTGGTCCCCAAGTCGATTCCAATGATCTTTCCCATGGGTGCAAATCCTTTCAAAGTATGCGATATTAATATTAAGTCTTATATTTGAAACGGTTATCGTTTTATGCGTAGGTTCATGCTCTTGGAAATAAATAAAACCGCTCAAGGGCCGAGTCAAGGTGAGCCCCTATTTATTTCAATCAAATTGGAGAGGGAAGAGAACGGTTGGATGGCGTATAAATCGTTTAAAACCAATTATTTAGATTGATCTTATCGTGGTTTTTGATAATACAAAGTCTGAGAGGTTGTTGTGAATATTAAAAGTTCGGAAAACTGTAGAGAATTTTCCCGGGTGGAAGTTAATATACAGGCCAGTATTCAGGTCCGGGACCAGGCCATCTTTTCCAGGAATACGCAGGACATCAGCATGAAGGGTTTATTCGTGAATTGTAAGGCGGACTGGTCGATCGGGACCGAATGCGAGATCCATTTGCTGCTGGAAGGCCAGGATCCGCCGGTGGACATTTCGGTGAAGGGCAGGGTTCAGCGGGTGACGGAGGATGGAATGGGACTTCTGTTCACGGAGGTAGGCCTGGAGGCATATGAACACCTTCATAACCTGGTCCTGCTGAATACCCACGAACCGGATAAAGTGGAACAGGAATTTAAAAATCATCTGGGCTTGAAAAAGAAGTGAATTCCGTGACGGTCCCTGCATGTTTTACAGGGCAATGGCGTCCTCAAAAGACATTTTCGGAAAACAGGTGAGGGGTGGAAACCGGACTGCAGTTGTTGACTTTGATACCCGTATGGGAGAGGGCCTTTGGCCCGAAATTGAGCCTTTTGAGCATGCGGTAATTGTTATCTGCCATGAAGGCATCGGTCTCGCTCAAAGGGTTGGATGAAGGAGTTCTAACCGGTGTGGTTCAGATGAGTTGCGATTTTCAAAAATCGTGATCACAACCCCAAATGAAACCACTAATGACTTTCATCCTCTTTTTCCAGCATAACCACAAAAAACTGTAAATTATCGCACTCGAAATTTACGGAAGTCACGGTATGGCTGTGAGGATGGTGAAGATCATAATCCGTAACGGCAACCGAAGGCAGGGATATCGAGCATGGGGTGGGCAATAGGGATTTGATATTGCCCGAAATCATGTTGGTGATTTCCCCCAGGACATCTTGTACCTGCTGATCGTCAACTTCCGAAACATCCATTGCATACATGGCGGCGGCAATCTTTTTGCCCAGTTCTTTGGGGGCATAGAGGGTCACGGTTCCTTGCCATTCGCCGGTAATTTGAACACATCCCGCCAGAGTATTGTCCTTACCCTGAGCCACGAATGGCTTATCCGTAGGGGTAACCTGCATGTTCAAAAATGTGGACCAAATGTCGGCCACAAATTGGCTGATTTCTGCTTCGCATTGAATCGTCATATGGATTTTGAATCGTCAATAACTAAAGCTCGCACTCACTACCTCCTGTCCAAGGGGTCTTGGTCTAGATCGCCTATATATAAAAGGCTAAATTTAAAATTTACATTAACATTCAATTAGAATTAGTCTAAGGGGTAAACGAAGGGCTGTCAATGGTAAAAGGGGAGGGGGTAAAATTAAATCGAGCCACGCCTGCATTACTCTAAGTAACCATTTTTAAAAGAAAAAAATATTAAAATTGTCCAATAAGGCTCATGTGAACATGGGGCTCGGTGGGGGCTTCCAGAGAAGGGGGGGTGGGGCAAAATTATGAGAGATTTACAGGAAAATAGATTAAAAAAACAGGCCCGCCGAAGCGGGCCTAGGCATGATTATTCCTGATTTTCGTCGAGGCCCTGGTACAGCTCTGCCATAAACAAGGCTGTCTTATCCTTGGGAGGGATCTTTAGTTTTTCCTTGCGGGCGGCAGTTTCTTCCAATTCCTCTTTGCCTTCGGGAGTCAATGCCCAGGGGGTGATGGACTTTTTGGCTTTTTTGATGGCTTCCGTGATTTTAATCAGCTTATCGGCGTCTAAATCCCGGATGGACAACAGGGCGTCCTCATGGCCGTCATAAGCGCACCATGCCATGGTATAGCAGTTGGTGTTGGCACGGATCATTTTCAAGGTAATATTGGCGTAATGGCAATGCACCCCGATAAAAGCGCATACGTGAATCTTGTTATGCTGGATGGTTAAATTGGGGTGGCAGGGGTTCATTACCGCTTCCGGATCGATTTTGGGATAAATCGGCCGGTAATCCGGCATGGGAATG
>JAPUGN010000187.1 GCA_027298165.1 Nitrospinota bacterium | reverse complement strand
GATGTTGTACGGCGCGGACTTGATGCATCAATGACTAGCCAGGTCCTGATCGATCAGTCGGCGCTGGGATGGAAGGAATACGAACTGGAGGTGATGCGCGACATCAAGGACAACGTGGTCATTGTTTGCTCTATCGAAAATTTTGATCCGATGGGCATCCATACCGGCGACAGCATCACCGTAGCTCCGTCACAAACGCTCACCGACAAGGAATACCAGATCATGCGCAACGCGGCGATCGATATCATCCGGGAAATCGGTGTAGAAACGGGAGGCTCCAATATTGAGTTGGCGGTCAACCCGGTCAACGGGGAAATGGTGGTGATCGAAATGAACCCCCGCGTGTCGCGAAGCTCGGCGCTCGCGTCCAAAGCGACGGGTTTTCCCATCGCCAAAATTGCCGCTAAACTGGCCGTCGGTTACACATTGGATGAAATCCGCAACGACATCACCCAGGTCACCCCCGTGTCTTTCGAACCGACTCTGGATTATTGTGTTGTGAAAATTCCCCGCTACACTTTTGAAAAATTTTTCAAGACCCCTCCCCTGTTAACGACCCAAATGAAATCCGTGGGCGAAGTGATGTCCATTGGCCGAACCTTTAAAGAGGCTCTCCAAAAATCTCTGCGGTCCCTGGAGATCGGCATCTCGGGTCTGGAAGAGGATTTCGAAGTCGGCGGGGAGTTGCATCATGAAAGCGAAGGCAACCTGCTAAAGCTCAAGGAAACGCTGGCGCTCCCGCATTGGGACAGGCTCTGGCACATCGCCGCCGGACTCAGGCGCGGGATTTCGATCGATGAAATTCATCGGATCACCGCTGTCGATCCCTGGTTTCTGTCCAACCTTAAAGAAATTGTGGATTTCGAGGAGACCTTCATCCAAGCCGGGTCCCTGGATCGGTTGTCGGACGCAGACCTGCGCAAGGCGAAGCAAATGGGTTTCTCCGATATTTATCTGGCCAAATTATTAAAGTGCCGGGAAACCGAGATCAACCAAAGAAGACAGTCGGCGGGCATCCTTCCCGTCTACAAACGCGTGGACACTTGCGGCGCGGAATTTGAGGCTCATACCCCATATCTGTATTCCACTTATGAGGAAGAATGCGAGGCCGACCCTTCCGACCGTAAAAAAATTATGATTCTCGGCGGCGGACCCAACCGGATCGGTCAGGGAATCGAATTCGATTACTGTTGCGTGCATGCATCCTTTGCGTTGCAGGAGGAAGGCTTTGAGACCATCATGGTCAACTGCAATCCCGAAACCGTGAGCACCGATTACGACACCTCCGACCGCCTTTATTTCGAGCCGCTCACGTTTGAGGACGTGCTCCACATCGTTCAAAAGGAAAAACCGGACGGCGTTATCGTCCAGTTCGGTGGCCAGACCCCGTTGCGGTTGTCGGTGGCTCTCGAGAAAGCCGGAGTGCCTATCATTGGAACCAGTCCGGATAATATCGACCGGGCGGAAGACCGGAAACGGTTCAAGGAAGTGTTGGAAAAAATCGGACTGCGGCAACCTCAAAACGGCACCGCTACCTCCCAGGAAGAAGCCCGCGTCATCGCCGAAGACATCGGATATCCCGTGATGGTGCGCCCCTCTTACGTTTTGGGGGGACGCGCCATGGAGATCGTCTACACTCAGGATAGTCTGGACCGCTACATGCGCTTTGCCGTTAAAGCCTCGCCGGAGCACCCGGTATTAATTGACGCTTTTCTAAACAATGCCACCGAGCTGGACGTGGATGCCATTTCAGACGGCCAGCAGGTGGTCATCGGCGGGCTTATGGAGCATATCGAGGAAGCGGGAGTTCATTCCGGTGACAGCGCCTGCTCGCTGCCCCCCTTTTCCGTTCCTTTGGCGTTGACCGATGAGATGAAGCGGCAGACCCGCGAACTGGCTCTGGAATTGAATGTGGTGGGGCTCCTCAATATTCAGTTCGCGATCCAAGACGGGGAGATATACGTGCTGGAGGTCAACCCCCGCGCTTCCCGCACCATTCCCTTTGTCAGCAAAGCCACCGGGATTCCCCTGGCCAAAATAGCCGCCAAAGTCATGACGGGTAAAACCCTCGAGGAGCTGGGACTCACCGAAGAAAAGGAAATTTCACATATTGCAGTCAAGGAATCGGTGTTCCCCTTCATCAAATTTTCCGATGTCGATGTCCTGCTGGGTCCGGAAATGAAATCCACCGGCGAAGTGATGGGCATAGACACCAGTTTCGGACGGGCCTTTGCCAAGTCCCAGATAGCTACGGGAATTAAATTACCGGACCAAGGGGTGGTCTTCATCAGCGTCAAAGATGGAGACAAAACGGCCGCGGGTAAAATCGGCGCCAGTCTGGCGACGCTGGGTTATAAGCTCATTGCGACACGTGGAACGGGAAACTATCTGAAGGATCAGGGACTCAAAGTTGCGCACATCAACAAGGTCAAGGAAGGCTCGCCGCATATCGTGGAAGCGTTGGAATCCGGCAAGATCGATTTTGTGGTGAACACCACCTTCGGCGAGCAGGCGGTGAAAGATTCATTTTCCATGCGCAGGGCGGCACTGATGCAAAACCTGCCCTACTGCACCACTATTGCTGGCGCATTCGCCCTGGTCGACGCCCTGAAATCCCTCCAAAATTCCAACCTGTCCCTCACCCCCTTGCAGGATTACTGGAAGAGCCCCTCCGAGACCGCCTGAAGGAAAACAGAGTTCTTCTGAAGGCGTCTGTAGTTACGGTTGAGAAAAAGTTGGGGTGGAGGTGAATTTGGCGTCTTTCAGAATTTTGGGAAGAGGTTTGAACTTTTTGGATCGTACCAGATTGCCTTTCACAAAGTCGCCGCCCGCCATGATGACCACCTCGGAAAATCCTTCCTGAACATTAATGACCCGGACCACTCCCAAGCGGTTCAAGCGATCCCCGATGTCTTCCTTGTACAGGGGATCGGGAAAGCCCACATCGACGCTGTACACGACAAACTCGTCACGAATTTCCACGCCGCTCTTCCAACCCACGTTGATGACCAGTTGCTCATCCTTGGGTTCCACGGCGATCACCTGGCCGTCCAGTGGAACCCGGTTCACATAATCCGTAATCAGGGGCACCACCCGTTCGGACAACCGGGCCAGCGCACGGCCCATATAGGTTTTCTTAAAATCGGGGCTCTTCAGATTTAATGAACTTTGCGAAAAACCCAGAGGAAATTCACCGCCTGTCGATTTTTGGTTGAGGACAAATCCGGTGAGCAGGCGCTTGGTTTGACCCTGAAAAATCTGAAATTCAATCTGGATCTCCGCCGAGCGCGCCATTTTTTTCTCGGTGCGGGTGCTTTCCAGTTTGAGCGGCAAAGCCGGACGATATTTGAGGATGCGCCCGGTAACGATGATCTGGGCGGGTGTCTGGATTTCTGCAAGGTCATTGAAAGCTGGATCCTTGCCGGGTTTTCTTGGTGGCGCATTTTTTTTGCGGTCGCTGAAACGCACCAGGACCACATTCTCCTGCTGTTGCAAATGCTGTCCGAGAAGGTCTCTCATCAGAGCTCCCGGATTATAGGTCCCCACCCAACCCGGAGCGTTTTGAAACATTTGCACCTGAACCTTCTTTTTATAATAGGCGGAAGCATCGGTTAGGCCGAACGCCACCAGAAATAAAGAAAAAACGATCAGGAATATAAGTTTTGCCGACTTCATGAATTAAGGACCCTGTGATTGGAGTTACCGCCAGTGTACCGGAAAAATCCTATTTGGAAAAGGTTTATCCATGTTTCTTGAATCCTCTGCTTGACATTTTCCCCAGTAAAAGTAAAATTTTGTCATGAAAAAAATTTCCCCGATTGCCGCGTTTCTGCTGTGTTTTGTTTTGTTTCCCTCAGTCCCTTCGGCCAAAAAACCCATAAAAGATATGGTTCGGATTCCCAAAGGATGCTTTCAAATGGGAACCGCGACCGAATATACCTATTTTGACCATGAGAAAAACCACCGCGAGCGGCCGGTTCACAAGGTCTGTCTGGATTCCTTTTACCTCGACAAATATGAAGCGTCTCAAAAACAATTCAAAAAGATAACGGGCCGCAATCCAACAAAGCTGATTAACAACGATTGGCCGGCCGACCACGTGAGATACCCTGATGCCCTGGCTTTTTGCGCCGAGCAGGGAAAGCGGCTTCCCACAGAGGCAGAGTGGGAATATGCCGCCCGTGCGGGAGGTCCCAAAAATAATTCAGGCCCTCTTCATGATTACGTGTGGCATTCAGGAAATTCCTCGCGCACCCCTCACCCGGTGGGCAGTAAGAAAGCCAATGCCTGGGGCGTCCATGATATGCTCGGAAGCGTCTGGGAATGGACTTCGGACTGGTACTCGGTCACCTATGAAATAAGCCCCCGCAATAATCCGAAGGGGCCGAAAGGCCAGCGAAGCCATCATGTGATTCGAGGCGGCTCCTGGCCGGATGATGAATCCCTGATTCGGGTGGGAAGCCGTCATCCGGGAATGGCCGACGCTACCGAATCGTTTCTGGTCGGCGTTCGCTGCGCTCGGAAATTAAAAAGCGGAAAATAAATCGGCCTGCCTCTCATCTGCATCTAAGCCGTTAACGGAATCATTCATTACCCCTAACCTTAGAACGCCTTGAACTCTAAAACCATCAACAGCCTGTATGAAAAACTGCACCGGAGCCTGCGCGGTGCGCGTTCCGAGCTGGTCTACGACAACCCGTTTCAACTGCTGATCGCCGTGATTTTAAGCGCGCAGGCCACGGACAAATCGGTCAACGCTGTCACCCCCGGATTGTTCAAAAAATATCCGACGCCGAAGGCCCTGTTGGGTCTCGGGGAATCAAAGCTCAAACGGTCGATTCAAACCATCGGACTGGCCCCGACCAAGGCAAAAAATATCATCAAAACCTGCGCTCTGTTGCTGGAACATTTTAAGGGTGAAGTTCCCGACAACCGGGAAGCCCTGGAAAGCCTGCCGGGAGTCGGACGCAAAACCGCCAATGTGGTGTTGAACGAAGGCTTCGACCAACCCACCATCGCGGTGGATACCCATGTATTTCGACTGGCCAACCGGACCGGCTTGGCACCCGGCAAAAATGTATTGGAAACGGAATTGAAGCTTTTAGAGGTGACTCCCAAAAAATGGCGGAAGCATGCTCATCGATATCTGATCCTCCATGGCCGTTATGTCTGCAAGGCTAAAAATTATCTATGCTCGCACTGTGTGATCGCACGGGAATGCGAATATCCCGACAAGATGAATTGATTCGAAACTTTTAAAGTGACCCATGAGCCCTCCCCCCGCTAATAATTTCGATACCCTTCTGAGCCGGATTAAATCCGCTCTCCATCCTGCGAATGAATTGACCGAGGCGGAGACCCTCCTGGCATCCGGCCGGGAATATCCACTGGTGAAAATAGTTCTTGGAAAAGGAAATCCCCGGCGGATTCTGATCTCCGCGGGCATTCACGGCGACGAACCGGCAGGCGTGGAAACGGTATGTGCATTCCTGGAAAACGAGCTCTATAAAAACTTCCTGAAGGATTGGGAGTTCACGATTCTACCCTGCATCAACCCTGCCGGCTATGATGTCGGAACCCGCAACAACCAGGACGACATCGACCTTAACCGCAAGTTTAAAGAGGAGCAGGTGCCGCGCGAAGTGGCTTTTGTGAAGCGCATGCTGGAACAACCCTATCATCTCGACTTGGAACTTCACGAAGATGTGGACAGCCCTGGCTATTACATTTATCAGAAAGATCAATCCGCCCGCCTGTCATCGCTGGGACGGACCATTCTGGACCGGGTGGAGCGCATACATCCACTGAACATGGCGGAGGATATTGAAGGAAGACCGGCGGACCGGGGACTGTTGAGTCGGCTCACGGATCCCGGGGAAATGGAATGGTGGCCTATGGCTCTGTACGCCTACGAACGCGGCTGTCGCCATGTATTTACGCTGGAAACCTCTCCAACCTTGCCGATGGACAGGCGCGTCAAAGCCCATCTGGAGGCGATTCGGGCCGCTTTGGAAACGGTACCGGACTTGGAGGAACTATAAAGGTCAAGATTGATTTTTGGTCAGGATCGGAATAACGAGGGATTCCCCAGCTTGCAGGGAATGGATTTCTTTGTCTGGATTGTAGTTGCTGAGCAACCAGACAGGAATGAAGTAGATGTTGTTGCAGATTTCCCACAGGGTCTCGCCTCGCTCCAACTTGCGGATAACCACTTTGTCTACTTTGTAGTTACTGAAAAAATCTTCCTGAATGGCTTTATGGTATTCCTGCCGCTTGCGCTCGAATTCTTCAGGGGTAACTCTGCGGAACGGCACCTTGATGGATTGGTGGACACCGATCCGGCTTCCCCTTCTCCTCAGATTATTGAGCCGTCGCAGTTCCCGGACAGAAAGACGGGCCCAATCGGCGATATGGCTCAGCGTCTCGTCGAAATCGACCTTAATCAGCCCGACCCGAAATTCTTCATCATCCGTATCCGAAACAAATTTAACCGGGCGAAACGCTGAGCGATGTTTGTTGAAATCGCTGGAATTCATCAACAGGCTTGCCAGTGAGGCATCCACCTGGCTATTTGTATCCACCGATTCCGCCGTGCTGGCGACGACCGTATTTTCTCCGGATTGCACTCCGCTCATTTGAACTTCCATTTTCGGGACAATTGTTTCAGTTTTCTTGTTAACCGCGGCGGAAGCCAGTTTTGCTTCAAAATCCGTTCCCGGTTTGGGCACCTTGATGGACCGGCCCGGCCGGAGCGAATGCGGATTATCCATGGTATTCAATTTTGCCAGAACGCTGACATGAACCCCGTATTTGCGCGCAATGCTGGTAAGGGTGTCGCGGCGGCGAATGCGGTACTGGACCGTTTCCAGATCATCGGGGATTACCACCTGGCTCCAGTCCGGCTTGGGATGAACCACGTTAACGATTCGGGTTTTACGGCCGCGCTTATAGGCTTTCCCTGGAATCTCCAAAACCTGGCCCCGATAAATCCGGCTACCGTGAAGCATATTCAGTTCTTTCAATTTCCAGACAGACGTCCGGTTGCGGCGGGCGATGGTGCTCAATGTGTCCCCACGGTGTACGGTATACCAGCGGACGCGTACCTGTTTTTTGAATTTCAGATTTTCTGGAATGGAAGCATACAATTCACCCAAATTGAGATTCCGCCCGGCAGGTGCCTTGAAGATATAATTTTTCGGGATTCTCCGCTTGCCGGAAACCACCGGACGCCTGAGAGCAGGATTGAATTGGGTGATCTCCTCCCGGCTCATTCCAAAATATTGTTCCAGCGTGGAGATGTGGATGTAATCCTCAATGGGCACCTCCACCACCTCATTGGGTTCCTGCATCACCAGGCTCGGGAAGTACTGACGGGGATGCCGGGTCACTTCCAATGCGGCCAGGAATTCGGAATAAAAGTTTTTAGAGGCAAACCCGAATCTCCGGCTTT
>JAPUGN010000186.1 GCA_027298165.1 Nitrospinota bacterium | reverse complement strand
GAAAAAGAACTTCAGCTCAAAAATGCCCTGGGGGGTATCGATATATTTGTTGGTGGTGATCCGGCTGACGGTGGATTCGTGCATTTCGATATCCCGGGCGACATCCTTCAGAACCATGGGTTTGAGATGCGACACCCCATGTTCCAGAAACTCGGTCTGCAGTTTGACAATGCTGTTGCCCACCTTGTAAATGGTTTGTCTTCTCTTATCGATACTTTTGATCAGAAATTCCGCCGCTTGATATTTTTTCTTGAGGTATTCCTTGGTCTTGGGTTCAGACGTATTTTTTAACAGGTGCTGGTAGTAGGGACTGATCTTGATATTGGGAAGGCCGTCGTCATTGAGCAGGACATCATATCCTTCTCCGTTTTTCACTACGACCAGATCGGGAATGACATAGTCAAATCCCTCGGAACTGAATTGAAGCCCCGGCTTGGGATCGAAGGTTTTGATGACCTTGACCGCTTCGATGATTTCTTCCACTTTGGTTTTGAGTTCGGAAGCGATTTTTTGATAATACCGCTCGCTCAGGCGCTCGAGGTAATTTTCGATTAGGTTTTCCACCAGCGGTAAACGTTTCGGCAATGCTTGGGCCTGGACGAGGAGGCATTCCTGGAGCGTTCGCGCCCCAACCCCAGTGGGCTCGAAGGTCTGAATGACGCGCAGAACCCGCAACACATCCTCCTCGGACGCCTTGCTGATCTCGGCGATTTCTCCCAACTCAGCGATGCAGTAACCGTCGTTTTGGATATTGCCGATGATGGCGGAACCGATAAATTTATCCAAATCCGAATCAACCGAAAGGTTCAACTGCCAGAACAGGTGATCGGCCAGCGAAGGCTCTCTCTTGTAGGTCGCTTCGATGGATGGCCGCTCGGTGTAGTTGTCGGCGGAACTGCCTTGCGACAGGTTGTCTTGGATGTAATTTTCCCAATCCTGTTCATATTCAAGTGGATCGCTCTCTTTTTCAGATGGGGGTTCTTCCTGGGTCTGGCCGATGGAGTCGAGGGAGGGGTCGGCCGGGTTTTCCTCCCCCTCTTTTTGTTCCAATTCCTCGTCTTCTTCTTCGAGGAGTTCCTCCAAGAGGGGATTTTCGACCATTTCCTGGTGGACCGCCTGGGTCAACTACATGCGGGATAGCTGGAGAAGCTTGATGGCCTGCTGGAGCATGGGTGTCGGCACCATCCGCATCTCCTGCTTGAAAATTAATTTCATCTCCATTGCCATGGGCAATCTCCAACTTGGGAAAAAATGCTTAAAGAATGAATTGTTCCCCTAAATAAATTTTTCTCACTTTTGGGTCTTCGGCCACCGCATCCGGCCTACCGGAGGCGATGATCTTGCCCTCACTGATAATATACGCACGGTCCGTGATTTTTAGAGTTTCACGCACATTGTGATCGGTGATCAATACGCCGATTCCCTTGCTCCTCAAGGCTTGCACAATGGATTGAATGTCCGATACGGCGATCGGATCGATCCCGGCAAAAGGTTCGTCCAGCAGGATAAAAGCCGGCGAGGTCGCCAAAGCCCGGCTGATTTCGACTCTTCGCCGTTCACCTCCGGAGAGGGAAAAACCCTTCGCCCGGCGGATATGACCGATATTGAATTCATCCAGTAGATTCTGGACCCGCTTGATCTTTTTCTTGTGGGGAATTTTCTGGTGCTCGATCACCGCCAGAATATTCTCCTCCACTGTCAAATTTCGGAAAACCGAGGGTTCCTGCGGCAGGTAGCTGATACCCCTCTGAGCCCTCATAAACATAGGGTAAGTGGTCAGGTCTTCCTGGTCTAGCAAAACTTGGCCCTTATCGGGTCGCGTCAGACCCACAACCATATAAAAAGTCGTGGTTTTCCCCGCTCCATTGGGACCCAGCAGACCCACAATTTCACCCTGCCGCACTTCGATACTGACTTGGTTGACTACGCGCCGGTTTTTATAGGCTTTGACCAGCTTGTGGGTTTTCAGGCTCTGCACAGTTTTCAGGGGGATGGCCAGGGTTTATGACGAATAGGGTTCAATCATCTTTTCTTTTCGGGCGGCGGATTTTTGGGGAAAAGAACCAGACGCACGTGGTCATTGACTTCAAATAAATCCCGCTCCAGGTAAAAGGTCATCTTCCCGCCCTTGATTATATTATCAGCTTCCCAGGCAGTGGCGTGCGGTTCTCCGGTGATAATGATAATCTGCTTTTTATTATCATAAACAGCTCGATCTCCTTTGGCCCGCCGGTCTCCCTTCTTGATATCCACATTGCCGATGGCAATGATTTTGTCTAGATCCTGCCTCGCTTCTTCCGCATCGGTGGTGGCCTTCTTTCGGCTCACTTTGGATTTCGGGTTGGCGTAAACTTCCAGAATATCGGAATGGATCACCAGATCCCCCCAGGTGCTCAACACATTGCCGCTAAAAATGAATTTTTTACCTTCATTGAGGGACTGCAATTTATCGGATTTTATTTCAATCGGATTCTTTCCACTACCCTGTTTGATGGAGTCTCTGGCCTTCTGGGATAAGGCGGTTGTGGGGCCTATCAGAGAAAGGCCGATCCATATCAGCAGTAGCGATTTTAAGGTTCGCAAGGGTCATTTCCTTTATGGGTTGTCAGTTTTTTGGGTGGGGCCGTCCGGTTTTTGAAACCGATCGAAGAAACTGTCGGCATCCGCCTTGAATTTAACGTTGCCCTCCAACTGAATGTCGTTCGTTTCCTGGTTGATGGTTCCTGAATCCGCCGAAATGGTGGATCTTCGGTCCTGATCCGCGTTCAAAATCACATTCACGTCAGTCAGGATAATGGTGTTCTCCTTATTCTTTATCTGGGCTGATTTAGCCTTTATTTCCCAATCTTTTCTACCCAATGTCTCATGTGTCACTTCAAAGTTTTTGATCTCGATATCGACATTCTTGCTCATCGCTTTCAGGGTTTCTATGGGTAAAGCCTCCTTATTCAATAACTTGATCAAATTGAAGGCGGAGACCGCCAGCAACAGCAGAATCAACCCCAATAGTATTTTCCGAATCTTGTTGGCTAGCATAAGGACGATTCCGATTTGCATGCAAATGATGTACCAATCCTGAATATTGCCATAATGCACATTTAATGTAAAGTGAAAACAGGATGCTCGACCGGGCCCATATGGAGGGCTCTCAGCTCAAATTTGCGGGTTTCATCGGGTTCGATTTGGATATGGATTTCCAGCCACCGGTCCATTCCAAGTAGGGGATTTTCCGGTTGTTTCGCGTCAAATAATTTTTCCGCCCATTCCACAATCGCCACCCCTCTGTTGCCCAGGGTTTCCTCTAAAGCCAGATCTTCCAGGTCATGTAAGGAAGCGATGCGATACAGATCGATGTGAAATACCGGAAGTTTTCCTTCATATTGATTGACGAGGGTGAAGGTCGGGCTTCGGACATACTCTTCCTTCGGCACCCCGAGCCCGCGCGCGATGCCCTGGGTCAGCGTGGTTTTACCGGCGCCCAGATCGCCGAACAGGCAAACGATGTCTCCAGCCCTCAAATGGCGTCCTATTTTTTCTCCCAGGCTCAGGGTTTCTTCGGGAGATTGGGTTTCAAACTGTTTGTTCAAGTGAGAATCCTCTTAAAGGCTTCCGGGATCGTGTTTAACAGATCGCCGGCAATGAGCGGAATTTCCTGGTGAGCTTCCGTGTACAAGTCTCCCGCCATCCCGTGAATAAAAGCCCCGGCGGCGGTGGCCGAGGGCACACTCAACCCCTGAGAAACCAGCCCCGCAATCAGTCCCGTCAACACATCCCCGGAGCCCGCGGTAGCCAGCCCGGGGTTGCCGGTGGGATTGATCAGCACGGTTCCGTCTGCGAATCCGATCAGCGTGCGGGCCCCCTTGAGAAGGAGAGTGACGTTGTGGTCCTGCGCGAATTCACGGGTGCGTTCAATCCGCTGGTCGAGAATGTCAGGCACGCTCCATCCGGAAATCCGCGACATTTCCTTGGGATGAGGCGTCAATACGGTTTCGGTCCGGATGCGATCGATCAGTGCGCCGCTTTTGCCAAGACCGTTAATACCGTCGGCATCGATCACCAACGGACATTCCACTTGCGGCAGCAGAGCCTCAAGCAGTTTCACCGTTTCTTTTTCGGTGGAGAGTCCCGGCCCGATCGCCAGTGCGTTTTTGCCTTCCAGGTGTTGCAGGATGGTGTCGACTGCCTGTGTGGACAGGCTTCCGCTTTTGGTTTCCGGCAGTGCCACCGTCATGGTTTCCAGTGGATTGAACTCCAGCGCCTGATGGCAGGATTCAGGAACCGCCATCGTGACCAGCCCCGCTCCAGCGCGCAGAGCCGCCAACGCCGTCAGACCCGCGGCGCCGCCTTTGCCTTTGGAACCCGCGACCACCAGGGTATGGCCGTAATCGCCCTTGTGGGTATTGGTCGGCCGTAGGGGCAACATGGATTGAACGTCCTCCCGTTCCAGCCAGGCCTCGGCGATATCCTGCTTTTCTGTCGCCTCATGGGGAATACTGATGTCGAGTATCTGGACCTCGCCCATGTATTCCGCCGCGGGAAACAGCAGGTGACTGCGTTTTAACAGGGCCAGGGCGGCGGTGACATTCGCCTGGATCGCCGGTCCGATGGTCTGGCCCGAGTCGGAGTCCAATCCCGAAGGGATATCGACCGCAACCACGTATTTTTTGGCGCTGTTTATTTTTTTGATTACCTTTTCGTAAAGACCCGTCGCGGGTTTGGAGAGTCCGGTGCCGAACAGGGCGTCGACGATAATGTGGCAATGACGGAGGAGGTGGTTGTGATCGCTGAGAGTTTTTTCACTGACTTCATGTATGGGAATGCGCATCTTGAACGCAATATCCGCGTTGACCCGTGCGTCGGCTTTCAACTGTTTTCGTTTGCCCAATAAGAGAACGTCTACGGTGACCCCGTCGATAAACAAGTGGCGGGCGATCACGAACCCATCGCCGCCGTTGTTGCCCTTGCCGCACACGATGAGGACTTTTTTCTCCAGCAGGTCGGGGATATTCTCATGGATCAGGGAAGCTGCCGCCAGCCCCGCGTTTTCCATCAGGATGAGTCCGGGAATGCCGAAGTCTTCAATCGCCGAGCGGTCAATCGCCTTCATTTCATCGGCGGTCACTACTTTTTGCAAGAGAACCTCAATCGAAGAAGTTTAGAGTTGAGTGTGAGAAAGCCCATTTATTTTTATCGGGGCCGCGTGCGGTTTCATTCTATCAAATATCATCCGGGGAATGGGATGCCTTTTGGAGGAGTGATCACACGGTAATGTAAGGATTGTGCTCTAGCGGTTTCAGTTTAATATCCTCCGGTGAAGGAGCGATAGAGTTGATCACCTTATCCAGAGTTGGATCCTCCGGCTCGGAGAATTGTTTGAGTTGGGGAAAGTCGTCCCCAAAATCGGGGGAACGCAACAACTGTTTTTTTTCTTCGGCGGTCATTCGATTGAAGCGTTCCGGAGCGATCAAAAATGTGGTGTTGAAAAAATATTCAAGGAGGAACCGGTTGAAATCCATTTCCCGCCCGTCCATTTCCGGAAACAGTTCCCGGCGCTCTGCTTCATCGTTATAACTGTAATCCTCAACCACATCCAGGAGGCAATCGTAAAGAAAACATTGGTGATAACAATTCATGGTAAACCAGTGTTGGGGATGCGTCATCCCAGTGAATAACCGGTACGACAGGTCGCCCAGAATCGCAGCGTCCCCCAGACGTGAAGCGTGAGGGAACAGAATACCCAATCGGTCGGAGGTTTCTCGGTCTTTCATCGCCTTTATTTCCTGAAACAGGTTTTGGGCGTTGCTCAGGGCCCGGTGAATGAAGTTGAAGGGAATGGGACTGGGGTCCTCCACATCCCGCAACTGCTGGAGGCCACCGGGAGTTTTCAGGTGAATGGGATTGAAGTAGATATTTTTTTTGAATTCCAGCATGAATGGAAACGATCGAGGGCCGGAGCCCGCTCCATCAGGGTTCGATATTCCAGATCAGGCGGCAATAGTCGCGAATGGAGCGGTCGCTGGAAAACGATCCCATATTGGCTGAGTTGATGATGGACTTGCGCGTCCAGGTATCAGGATCCAGGAACAGTTGTTCCACCTTTTTCTGGGTTTGCGCGTAATCTTCGAAATCGATCAGCACCCGGTAAGTGTCGCCATGCACGAGTAGGGAATCGATCAGTGGCTGGAAGATGTGCGGATGACCGGGCGCAAAGTACCCGTCCCGGATCATATCGAGCGCCTGTTTCAACTCGGGATTGGACTCGTAATATTTATGAGGGCGGTACCCTTGGGTCCGCGTGTGTTCGACTTCTTCCGCCGTCAGCCCGAAAATAAAAATGTTGTCCTTTCCGACCTGATCCCGGATTTCGATATTCGCCCCGTCCAGCGTGCCGATCGTCAAGGCTCCATTCAGCGCCATTTTCATGTTGCCCGTTCCGGACGCTTCGTGTCCCGCTGTCGACACCTGCTCTGAGAGGTCGGCGCCGGGGATGATCCATTCGGCTTTGGTGACGTTGTAATTGGCGACGAAAACCACTTTGAGCTTGTCGCGGATATCGGGATCGCCGTTGATTTTTTCCGCAATGCTGTTGATCAGCTTAATGACGAGTTTTGCCATATCATAACCGGGAGCCGCCTTGCCGGCAAAAATAATGGACCGGGGAACGGGGTCCGCAGACGGATTCTCCTTGAGACGGTTGTATAGGACGACCGCGTGGAGGGCGCAGAGGAACTGGCGTTTGTATTCATGGATGCGCTTGACCTGAACGTCGAACAGGGAATCCGGATTCAGTTCGATGGAAAGTTCTTCCTGGATATGCCGGGCAAGCCGCGCTTTGTTGCTCTGTTTCACCTCCCGCCATTGCTGGCGGAAGTCCTTATCCTTGACGTAGGGAAGCAGTTGGCGCAAAACTTCCAGGTGGGTGGTCCATTCCTCGCCCACGGTTCGGGTGATCAGTGCCGCTAGCTCCGGGTTGCAGGATTTCAGCCACAGCCGCTGGGTGATGCCGTTGGTGATGTTGTGAAAGCGGTCCGGAAACAGCTCGTGATAATCCTTGAACACCCGGTTTTTTAAAATGTCCGAATGAAGCTGGGCGACGCCGTTGACCGCGTGGCTTCCGACGATTGCCAGGTTGGACATGCGGACGCACTTTTCTGGTTTTTCTTCCACCAGCGACAGCCGCTCCATGCGTTTCTCGTCCTTGGGGAAGTGTTTGCGCGCCAGCTTCAGAAAACGGTGGTTGATTTCATAAATGATTTCCAGATGCCGGGGAAGCACCCGCGCCATCAACTCGACGGTCCATTTTTCGAGAGCCTCCGGAAGTACGGTGTGGTTGGTGAACGCGAAGGTTTGAACCGCGATCTCCCAGGCTTCTTCCCACGGGCGGCGTTCCCCGTCCACCAGGATATGCATCAGCTCCGGGATGGCCAGCGCAGGATGGGCGTCGTTCAGCTGAATAGCCACCTTGTTGCTGAACTGGTCGTAGGTGGCGTGGGTGCGTTTGTAACGGCGGATGATGTCCTGCAGGGACGCCGATACGAAAAAGTATTCCTGTTTGAGGCGCAATTCCTTGCCCCACATATTTTGGTCGTTGGGGTACAGCACTTTGGAAATGGTTTCCGATTCGTGCTTCCGGCTCACCGCCTGGATGTAGTCCCCTTCATTGAACACGCCGAGATCGAACTCCCGGGTCGAGCGGGCTCCCCAGAGGCGCAGGTTGTTCACGGTTTCATTGTGATAACCGGGGATGGGAATGTCGTAGGCCATGGCCATGACGTCGTCATGGGTATCCACCCATTCGGAGACGGGCTGGCCCTCTTCGTCGGTGCCCTGCCGGGTGCTCCCGTAAAACTTGACCGGATATATATAATCCGGGCGGGGAATCTCCCAGGGATTGCCCTTGCGCAGCCAGTTGTCCGCCGTTTCCACCTGGAAGCCGTTGATAATTTTCTGATAGAAGATTCCATATTCGTAGCGGATGCCGTAACCGTAGGCCGGCAACCCGAGGGTCGCCATAGAATCCAGATAACAGGCGGCCAGCCGGCCCAGCCCGCCGTTGCCCAGCCCCATTTCGATGTCGTTGACCTCCAGATCCTCGAGACGGATGCCCAGTTCCTTGAGAGCCTGGTAGAACTCGTTTTTGAAATCGAGGTTGA
>JAPUGN010000185.1 GCA_027298165.1 Nitrospinota bacterium | reverse complement strand
GACATTCTGGGGCACGATGGCTTTTTGGTCCTTCGGGCAGGTCAGCGGGAATTCCTTTTTCCAGCCGTTGATCTGCTGGACCCACAGCCCGATATCTTTTTTCGGTTCCACAATGTCGATCAGCATTTTGAGCGCCTGTTTCACGTCGCCCTGAACCGGCACGTCGACCCTAATATTTTTGTTGATCTCCGACGGATCGATATCGACTTGGATGAATTTGGCGTTCTTGCAGAATTCGGCCAGTTTGCCGGTGACGCGGTCGTCGAACCGCACGCCGAGCGCAATGACCAGGTCGGCATGGTTGATGGCGATATTGGCGTACACCGCGCCATGCATTCCCAGCATCTTCAAAGAAAGCGGGTCATCCATGGGAAAGCTGCCCAGTCCCATGACTGTGTTGGTGATGGGGATGCCGGTTTTCTTGACCAGTTGGCGCAACTCGTCCGAGGCCTCCGCGGCGAGGATGCATCCGCCGGCGTAGATGACCGGACGTTTGGCTTCCTGGATAAAGTGGGCGGCTTTTTTGATCTGTTGGGGCGCCGGTTTTAGATTGGGTTTGTACCCCGGCACGTCAAACTTGACGTTGAAGTTCGGGATCGTTTCCTGCTGCTGAATATTTTTTGGAATATCGATCAGGACCGGTCCCGGCCGCCCGGTACTGGCGATATGAAACGCTTCGTGAAAGATCGTGGGGATATCGTTGATATCCTGAATGAGATAACTATGCTTGACCAGCGGAAAGGTGGCGCCGACGACATCCGCTTCCTGAAACGCATCGGTCCCCATAACAGGCGAGGGTACCTGCCCGGTGATGGCGATCAGCGGAATGGAATCCAATTTGGCGTCCATGATGCCGGTGAGCAGGTTGGTGGCGCCCGGTCCGGATGTGGCGAGACACACCCCGGGCCGGCCGGTGGCGCGGGCATAGCCCCCCGCCGCAAACGCGCCGCCCTGTTCGTGCCGGGGCAGGACATGGCGGATTTTTTTGGTCAGCGTCAGCGCCTGGTGGATCTCCATCGAGGCCCCGCCGGGATACCCGAAAATAACTTCAACCCCTTCATTTTCGAGGGATTTGACGATTATTTCACGGCCCTTCATGGGCTTCTGGGCCCTTTTCGCCTTGTCGAAATCGATAATTTTTTTTGCGGATGACTGTTTCGGTGCCATGGTCGGTAAATTTTTAATTGTTAAGGTTTAGCCATCCAAGATATCTGAAAAAAAAAATGTTGTCAAACCCAAACTCTGAGAAACGCCAGGATCGGGATGAAGCCGTCCGTGGGGGTCTGGGAGTGCGGGTTTCGGCTGGATGAAACGGTGTGGGGGAGGGAGGTTTCAGAAAAACCCTGGAGCGACCCCGAAGGGCCGCTCCCGGATCCTGTCCTTATTTGTCAAACTTGATGGATTTCAGGATTTCCTGAAAGGATTCCTCGGAAACATCCGGACCCTCCTGCGGACCGGACATGCCAACGGTAAACATAACTTTACCACGCGGCACCAGCCACATGCGGGTCGTGGTCGGGAACTTCATGTCGCCCGCCGCCATGGTGTATTTCACCTTGGTGTAAGCGCCTTTGATTCCATCGATATTGGCATCCTGGACTTCGTCCACATAGGTCATGTCCGGAAACATTTTCTGGACGCCTTCCGTCAACATCAAATTCAGAAAATCCTTGGGCGCAATTCCCTGAACCGGCATCGGAGTCATATTAATCGAAACGCTCGGGTTAAGCGTCGGGTAAGGCTCCTGGTACCGGGTCAGCACCACCAGAGGTGCATTGGGATTTTCCTTGATCATCTTTTCCAGTTCCTGATCGTCCAGCTTCACAGACTGCCGGGCGGCGACCGCTATTTCCGGAGACATGTATTTCCAACCCATGGGCTTGGTGATACTGATTCCGGCGCCGGCGTGATAGAACACATTGTCGTCGGTGTCATCGGTGACCGCTTCGCTGGCAGGTGCTTGGGCGGTGGATTCCATCGGCTGACTGTCCCCGGCGGGGGCCGGCGGGGTAGCCTCAACGGCCTGCGGCGTCTCCGCGGGGGTGGCGTCGGTTTTTACAGTACCGCTGTTGGATGAACAGGCGGCAAACATCCATACGGACAAAAACATGAATAAATAAATGCGTTTCATAATTCTCCCTTTCCAGTGGTGTTTGTTGAGTGCTAATGCAAATGTATGTTTCCTGACAAAAATTCCGTAATACTACCCAGTAAATTTGTTATAAGCGGTTCCATCTCTCATTGATGCAGTGAATACCTTGGAGCGGCAATTCCTCGAAGGCTTCCTTTTCAGGGTTGGCCTTCCACGCTTTTTCGATTTGCGTCAACCTGTATTTGTCTTCCGTTTTAACAATGGCCACGATCTCCGGCTGCGGCTTTCCATGGCTTAAACAGTTGCCGCTCGAAAATTGATAGCCCTCCGGCAAAGGACGAGGCGGAAGCGTCGCGATGATTTTCCAATGGGCTTTGCCTTTTGCATCGTTATAAAGAAGACGACCCATCCAAACGATTTTTTTGGAACCGTAATTCACCACCTCAATGGCGTACTTTCCCAAGCCTTCCGGTTCAAGCAGATAACCCATTTCCGTTTCATGTTTGCTGGGCATCGGGGGTATTTTGAGCCCCACATAGTTTATGGAGGAGCCCGAAGGTTTCTTCGATGGATGGAGTGCCGACTTAACAGGCGTGGACGAACAGGCCGTCCATCCGACAAGGATGCAAACCAGGCCAAACCATCGAAGGACCATCATTGAGCGTCCCGATTTCCGGATGTTCTTGCTAAATTTTGGACCCACCTTACAACCTCCCTACAAGAGGGCCCAGGTACCCCTCCAGGCGACCCGGACTCCGGTTATCCCGATCCATATGAAAACCAACGCTTCCAGCTGTGAAGAAGGCAAATCCACATACCCTGAACACATTTTCAGGGGACGGGGAATCCTCTTGTTCCCGCCTCATTTCCAGAGATTCAGGTTGAATCAGATCATATTAGTTTACTTAGATATTCCTTGTATTTCCATTCAAATATCGGGGCTCGATTCAAAGGGATTGAATTTAGCGGAGTTATATACGTAAAAAAATCAACTATTTAGGGGGATGTTCCCTCCGGGGGGGCGAGGAGATGAGGGTCTTGAAAATCCGGGTGTATGGAGAAGATTACTCCCCGTCGCGGGCCTTAGAGGTTGCCGAATGCCTTCAGCAGGATACCCTCGCGCAGGCCGTATTCGCTGACCGTCAGCTGGGAGCAGTCGAAAATTTCCATCGTTTCAAGGACCAGGGTGGTGCCGGCGATGATCAAATCCTCCCGGCCCCGCTCCAGGGTTGGAATCTTCAGCCGTTGGGCCAGAGATTTGGATTTCAGGTCCTCGAACAGGCGTCGGATTGAATCGAGCGGCAGAACAAGGCCGTGTACTTTTTCAGGGTCGTAGGGGAAAATATTCCGGTCCATCGCCGCCAGGGTGGTAACAGTGCCGGCGGTGCCGATCAACCTTTGGGGACGGGGTTCGCCCAACCGGAAGCGGACGCGGTCGAGTTGTTCCCGGACATGTTGTTTTAAATTTTGATATTCCCCGGCATCCACCGGGTGCCGGGAGATGAATTGCTCGGTCAGCCGCACTACGCCCAGAGAAGTGCCGGCGGAGGCCAGCACCTGTTTGTCCTGGGCCACAATAAATTCGGTGCTTCCGCCGCCGATATCAAAAATCAGGGCGGTGTCGGTTTGCGGCAGTTTCCAGAACACGCCCTCGACGGTCAGCTGAGCTTCCTCCTCCCACGCAATGACCTCGATGTCCAGTCCGGCCTGCTCCCTGACCAGACGCACAAATTCATCGCGGTTTTCCGCTTCACGCACGGCGCTGGTGGCCACCACCCGTATCGGCAGGTCGCCGTATTCCCGGCAGGTATCGCGGAACTGTTGCAGCACCTCCAGCGTCTGTTCCATCCGGTGAGGCAGCAACCGTTTTTCGGAATGGATGCCTTCGCCCAGCCGGCAAATGACCCGCCGGGAAGCCACTTCCGTGAAATCACCCGCACCGTCGGCTTTCATGATAAGGAGCCGTACCGTGTTAGAACCGATGTCGATGGAACCGAATAGTGTCATCCAGCTAGGTCGGTAACAGCGTGTCGCTGTCTATGGTCAGCAGCATGTAGAATCCGATGAAGATAAACAAAAGGTTGGGACCCCAGGCAGCCATGAACGGCGAGAGCACGCCCTTGTAGCCCAGGGAAATGCCCAGCGCATAAAAGAAGGAGAAGACGAACCCGGTCACCAGGCTTATCCAAACGCAGAACAACAGGCCTCCCTTGCGGCTGGAGCGAATGGACAGAGGGATGCCGATCAGCGCCAGGACCACACTGATAAAGGGATAAGACAATTTCTGGTTGAAATCGATCCAGGTGCGGGTCGAATCCTGCCCTTCCTTTTCCTGCTTCAGAATCGTTCCGTACATATAGCGGGCGCTCATCTCTTCCGGACGTTTTTGCAATTTTTTGAAGTCGGCAGGTTTTTCGAGTACCGGGAAGGTTTCCTTTTCGAAGTATTGGGTGGATTCCACTTCGCCCCGTTTGAAGAAACGAATGTATCCGTTGAAGAATTCCCATTGTTTTCCATTCCATATTGCGGACTCCGCATCGATGCGATGGCGGATATCGGGATGGTTGGCATCGAAGGAATACAGGCTGACCCCCCTCATGAGGGTTCGCACGGGATCGTAATAGTTGATATTCCAGATGGCGCCGTTGCTGGACCGCATCCATATCCGGTCGCGTGTTTGCCGGGAGGCGTCCGCCGCACCCCGCACTTTGATGTTAAGCAGGTAATTCATTTTCTGGCTGGTAACCGGTGTGACATATTCATTGCACACCACAAGACCCAGAGCCAACAACATCGAACAACTGATAATGGGAAGGGTGAGGCCGGTGACCCCGATGCCGCAAGCCTTCATGGCGGTGAACTCGTTGTTGCGGGATAGGGTGGCCAGCGTGATGACGGTGGCGAGCAGGACGGATTGCGGTGCCATCAAAGAAAGGATGAACGGAATTTTCAGCAGGTAGTACATCAGAAAATCCGAAACCGCGCCGTTTTTGGTGACGAATTCGTCCAGGCGTTCGAAGCCGTCGATGATGATAAAAATCCCAACCAGACTGCACACCGTGAGCAGATAAGTTTTGATGAATTGTCCCAAAATGTAGCGTTTCAACAAACTCATAAAATAACCGGGGTCCTTTTCTTGTCAGGTTTCCAGCTCGGTAATCGCGCCCGACAACGCCGCCTGCACCGGCTTTAATTCCTGCCGGCGAAGGCAGGCCTGACGGACGGTTTCGAGCGCCGGTGCGATGTAGGGCATATAACGATCGTTATTTTTGACTTGGCTCTGATAGGCAAATGTGCCGACCGCTTTCAGGCATCTTTGTACGGACATCCCATCGAACACTCGCAGAAATTCGTCGCGGTCGATGGCTTGATGGTCCAACGCCTGTTTCTTTTCGATGAATGCGTCAGCCAATTCCCAGACCAATGCATCGGGAAGCGGCCGGTAGGAATCGCGTAGCAGGGAGGCCAGGTCGTATTGGCTCGGTCCCATGCGCGCGTCCTGAAAATCCAGAAGCACGAGTGTATCGTTGTGGACCATCAGGTTGCGGCTGTGATAATCCCGGTGAGCGAAGCAGGGTGTCTGGCTGGCGAGCATTTCGCACAAGGTGATCAACGGTTGCCGGATGGCCTTCCGGGCGGTTTTGTCCAAAGGATTTTGCCGGACGCCTTCGATAAAATGTTCCAGCATGAAATCCATTTCCCACATCAATTTATCCACGTCGAACTTCAGGTGATAGGCCGGACAGTTGGAATCGATGGCCCGCGTGGCTTCGGTTTGCATCTCTGCGAGCAGGTGCACGGCTTTGAGGTACCCTTTTTTTAAGGTTGCCGGGTCGGCGGATTGAAAATGCGCCTCCAGGGTGGTGTCTCCACAATCCTGCAACAGAAGGAGTCCGCGTTTGGCATCGAAATGGTATAGCTCCGGTACCGGCAGATGGATTCCCTGTAGAAATTTTAAAATGCGGATGAAATCGGTTTCCCCGCTCACCTCGGGGTGCTCCAATTGCATGAGAATCAAGGTCGCAGGCTCTGAAGAGCCTTCGCGGTATTTCAGGGATAAGCGAAAATACTGGCGCGTCGAGGCGTCACCCGGCAGGGGTGAAAACGCGACATGCGTTACCGCGCGGCCCAGCGCCATTTGCGCCGCGTCCGCCAGGACCTGCGCGTCGAATCGGGGTTTCACAGAGGGTTCCCCCAAGAGGGTGTTTTTGGGCATAAATTCCGGAAATTTAAAAGTTTGGGGATATCAAATCAATTTATCGAAACAGGCTATCGATCTATTTATGAATTATAGTATACTACCGCCTCACCTCCGGGGGCAAACGCCACCTGTTCGGCTGTTGGAGGTGAATTTTTGCGTTTGATCGAGTACTTTTTGCAGTTCTTAAATCGATTTTTCTTTAAAAAGCTAATCGTCTACGACTTTAGAACATTCCAATCCAGGCCTGTAGGCGTGTGATTCGTAATTCGGAGGAGGAGTATGCCAAAACCTACACATCATATAATTGTATGCACCAACCAGCGACCCCCCGGACACCCCCGAGGGTCCTGCGGCGAGACCGCGGCCAACGAGGTCTTTGAAAAGTTCAGCATGGGCGTCGAACAGAAAATGCTGTTCGGCAAAGCGCTGATCACCACCGCCGGTTGTATGGGTCCCTGTTCGATGGGTCCCGTCGTCGTGGTTTATCCGGAAGGCGTCTGGTACACCAAGGTCAAGCCGGAAGACGTGGAAGAAATCCTGGAATCCCATATCATTGGCGGCAAAAAAGTGGACCGGCTGGAACTCCCGGAAGAAATGTGGGGATAAGCTGGCCAGCGTGACCAATGCTTTTCACCACAGAGGGCACAGAGGCCGCAGAGAAAACCTGAAAAAAACATAGAGCCTTCAGTGCGTTCTGGATGACAGATAAAGTCATGACTGTCATTCTGAGGAGCGTTAGTGACGAAAATTCTATGTTTTATTTTACCTGCGGATGTTCTCCGCCCATCCGTTTCAACAGAAGTTTCCACAATTCCTTGCGGCCTCTATCGGTCTTACTGGAATAGGGCACCAGTTCCTTGTTCCCGTCTTCCAGAAACGCCGCTCGAATCTGTTTGAGTTGTTTGCTCTGTTCCGCCTGGGACAATTTGTCGATTTTCGTGGCGACCAGAATGGCGTCCACCTCATAATTCTCCAGCCATTTCTGCATGTGCAGATCCAGATCGGTCGGTTTTCTCCGAATGTCGATGATCAACACCACCGCGCGCAGATTGTCCCGCTTCAACAAGTACTGCTCCACCAGGGCCTGCCATTTTTTCTGGACCCGTTTGGGAACTTTGGCGAACCCGTACCCAGGGAGATCGGCGAACATAAGTTCATGATTCACGTCGAAAAAATTGATCATCTGAGTTTTGCCGGGAGTGCCACTGGTCTTGACCAGTTTTTTGCGGTTGAGCAGGGAATTGATGAGCGACGACTTGCCGACGTTGGAGCGTCCGACGAACGCAAACTCCGGCAGAGACGCGCTGGGGTACTGCTGCGCCGAGACCGCGCTGATCATGAATTCGGCGGAAACGATCTTCATGGACTGAACCGGTTGATCACCAGGCCCGAAAGCAGTTTCGGATAGAAATAAGTGGCCTTCTGTGGCAGGCGGACGCCCTTTTCAGCCAGCTTGCGGACTTGGTCCATCCGCGTGGCGTTCATAAATATCACCAGGTCGAACGTACCCGCATTCACGTTGTCCATCGCTTCCGCCGGGCGGACGTTGTAAGTGATGTACTGTTGGTGCTCGGGGTTGCGCGTGTCGATCCCCAACAGCTCCCGCAGTACCAGGGTATGCAACTGGTACACATCCAGAACTTTCAGATCGTCAGCGTCATCCCCCATAAAAGGCACCACATTTTTAATATCCTTGAGTTTCAATAGCAGGGCCTCGCCCTGGCCCAGGTATGCGACAAAGGCGACCCGGTCGCTTCCGGTTTGTTCAAGCCGGACAGTGAGTTGATCGGCGGACTGACCTTTGGGCAGGGGTTCCACGTCGAAGTAGGGTTCCAGTTGCTGGACAAAATGGTCGCGCGTAAAAGGTTTCGGGCATTTCAATTGCCGGTGGAACGGGTAAATCGCCAGCGACTGCGCGTCCAGGTTGGTAAGAAACATCATGACATGCGCCGAGTCGGGGACTGCCGCGCCGTGTTCCTTGTAATAGGCCAGCGAGGTTTCGTAACGGTGGTGGCCGTCCGCGATGTACACTTTCTTGTCTTTAAAACTTTCCGATAAAAATTGAAGGGTGTCCGGATCGCTCACCCGCCACATGCGGTGGATGACCGAGTCCTCGGCGATTTCTGTCATGGGGGGCTGTTGGATGATTTTCGCGAGTGTGGCGTCGATGGCTCCCTCCGGATCCGAAAACAGACTGAACACCGGGCTGAAGTTGGCGCGGCAGGCGCGGATCAATTGCGCGCGGTCCTTCTTCGCCTTGGCAAGAGTGAACTCGTGCGGGCAGATGTTGCCTTCGCTGAAATCCTCCAGTTTCACACGCGCAAAAAATCCGATGCGATTGTTGGTCTTACCGTTAAATGTGTATTCCTGGCTGTAGGTGTAAAACGACGGTTCCGTGTCTTCCTTCAAAATGCCTTGTGCCTGCCAGTCCGCAAAATCTTTGGCGGACCGCGTGTAGCGACTGTTGGATTCGATGTCGTCTTCGAATTGTTTGCCGAGAATCAACCGCACCACGTTATACGGGTTGCGCGCGTACAATTCCTCCTGCACGTCCGGGCGGATGACATCATACGGTGGCGCGATTAATTTTGAGAGCGGGCCAGCTTGTTCTTCGTTGTAACGCAGGCCATTGAACGGCACGATATCTACCATGATTGCTTCCTATCGTTTTAATATGTTCAGATGGATTGAAAATCAGGACACCTGCGGAACGGGAGGATCACAGGGTGCTGGCGCGGGGTGTTCCTGAAAGTCATCGGGGGGTTACTATACTATCTTTGGAGCCGGTTGACAATTCGGGGTTACAGCGCTTCGCACCGGCACAATTCGCGGATATAACTGACCAGGGAATGAGTGGTGCTCTCGTCCAACGTGTGCTCCCAACTGGGCATGCAGGGCGCCCGCCCCACCGCCAGGCCGCCTTTCTGAATGGCGGTGAACAGATGTGCGTCGCTCCGGGTTTCCAGATAGTCCGCCTTGGTGTGATCGCGCGGCGGAACCGTAAGATAGGGTGCGTTGATGCCGTTACCATGCCCCTCGGCGCCATGGCATTGCGCGCAATAAAACTGATAGGTCTTGCGGGTCCGTGCAGTGACCGGATACGCGCGCGGCGTGGGGGACACCGCCGGTGTCGTGGGAGCAGATTCCGCGGGCGGCGTGGCGGATTTTTCTTCGGCCGGATCCGGGCCGCACCCGGCGGAAAAAGCCCACAGAATCATTCCCGCAATTATAAAGAAGGCACGCTTCATTTGCCCGGATCGTCCTTTTTGTGAAACATAATGTACTGGGTCAGCCTTTTAAGGGTTTCCTCGTCAAAATGGTACAGCGGCATTCTCCCCTGTTCAACAAAGGCTTTCGGATTTTTCAGCCATTGATACACCCACTCCGGCCGCAGGCGGTTACCCGCGTCGATCAGTGAAGGGCCGGACACCCCGCCCCGCGGCTGGCGCGTCAGGTTGTAACTCTGGTGGCAGGCGATACAACTGTAGTCCCGCTCGAACAGAATTTTCACCCGAACGCGTTTGCCTTTGGAAAGAGCCGGAAGATTTAAAGGCGGAGACTCTTTCAGCGTTTTCAGGGACATCAGATAATCCGTCATCTGTCGCGCTTCCTCAGGATTTAAAACGGGATGGAGTCCGGTGTGCGGTGTTCCTTTTAAAAAGCCCGGATCCCTCGTGTGCCCGGTCAGCCGGATCGTCTCGGGATGTTGCAAAAAATTCTCCAGCCATTTCTTCTGAAACTTGTCGCCGGCGAAAAACAAATCCGGTGCGGACTGTTCCTTCTCTGCCGGACCGCTGGCAAACCGGTGGCAGGTATGGCACTGCTTTTCCTTCACCAGCGCTGGGGAGGCCAGGGCCCCGGCGGACCCGGTGACGGCGATTAACAGAAACGCCCCGGTCAACAAACAAAGTTTAGGGATTTTCATTATCCAATACTCCCTTATCCGGAAGCGGCTGGGGCGTGGGAATGAAATTGTGGGGAATCAGGTCGATATAAAAATTTGGAGTCACCTTTTTCTGATCCAGCGGTGCCGGAAAGGATTCGGGCTCCACCTGGGGTGTGGGGACGGGTGGTTCCTCAACCGCCGCTTCGATCTCCGCTGAGGGTTCGGGCCGGTGAGTCTCGAAAAACCGGTGCTGGTCCAGATCGTAATAGAGGAGCGATTCTTCTTCCGTCGGCGTGCCGAATTGTTCCTCGTTCACCTTATGTTTTAAATCGTACGGGAAATCATCCCTGATCAACAACCGTGAGAGGCCGCCCCGTCTCAGGTCCAGATAGCGGTAGGCGCGGTACCGGTCCGACTTCGTGAGCAGGGAATTGATCTCTTTGGATTTCATGAACCGCAGTTTTCCCTTGGGCATGGGATTCTGAAGACTCCAGCCGTTGCGCGACACCATCTGTTTGATCTGAAATTGCGGCAGGACACGGTTGGATCGCTTCAAGGCATTCAAAAATGATTTTCCATCCTCCACCTGCTTCAACGCCGGATCGCCGAGGCCCGCCGCCAGGGTGCTGGTATGACAGCTTTCGCAGGGGCGGGTGGTGGACCGGATGGTGTGGGGAGTATGCGGGGTCATCACCCAACCGGGCCGTCCCTGACGCGTAAGGGGGACGCGGGCTCTCTGGATTTGCCGGCCGTCCGCATTGGAAAGCGTGCTCACGAAATACTGATAACGCGGTTTCATGATCGTGTAGCGTTTGCGTTTGTTTTTCCCCAGGATCATGCTGTTCCAGCCCGTTTCAGTAAAGACATGGCTCCAGATACCTTTCACCCAGCTTCCTTTGGGCCCTTTTGGGGTGGGGATGGCTGAGTTCCAGTTCAGCATTCCGTTGAGAGGGGTGCGCCCGGACAACCCCCACAACTGTTGTTGCAGGGTGGGATCGACCAGCGACCAATCCTGCCATTGCTGTTTGTTGATGGACTCTTCCCGGATGACGTGCATGCCCCATTCGCTGGCCGACCAGCGGGCATGACAGGCGGAACATTCGGTGTCTTTCATGTGGCCCAGGATCTGATGCGCGTACGGACGCCGTTTCATATTTTTCAATAACGGAATCTCGTGTTCCTTGCCGGTGACTTTGGAAAACAGCACCCACTTGTCATCGACCTGTAGAACGTGCGGCATGGGGCGGCCTTCGGAATCCACCATGACCGTATCCCCCATTTTGATCTTGGCCATCAGGTTGGGATTGAGCTGATTTTTCTTGAGCAACTCTACCGCCCGCGGATCCATTTCGACCAGCATGAAGCCTTCCGGCGTCCGGCTATTGGTCCCGTGGCAGGTTTCGCAACGCACCCTGACCGCGTCGTGCATCGTCTTGTTCTGGTGTGAATCCGCCTTGATCTCCTCCGCCCCGTGGCAGTCGATGCAATGCATGCCCTTTTCGCGATGGATGTCGGGCAGGAGAAACTCGTGGTCGCGGCCATACAGAACGGATTGGTCCGCCTCCACTTTGGCCTGGGCGGTTTTGGGCCGGGCGGCTTTGCCGAACAGGCCTTCGAATTCGTTGCCGACACCGTTGTTGTTGTGGCAATGCTCACATTGCATGCTGGGAATCGCCACGGTGAATTTATGAAGGAGCGGATAACCCCGGCGGTTGTTCAGCGAATTGGCGGCGACGCTCCGGTTGAACCGGTTGCGCAAATATTTCGGAT
>JAPUGN010000184.1 GCA_027298165.1 Nitrospinota bacterium | reverse complement strand
ACGGCCCGCTGAAAGGGTTTGCATCGTTATGGAAGTAGTCAATGTAATAGAAAAAGTGGCCTTCAAGTCCGAGAAAATGAACAAGGTCAGCCTTTTCAATTCGGACCGGTTTTTTTGTGATGTATACTGTCTCGAACCCGGCCAGGCTCAGAAAGTTCATGCCCATGAGGGGTCGGACAAGATATATTACCTGCTGGAAGGGAAAGGCCGGATCACCATTGGGTCCCAGGAAAGGGAGCTCCAAACCGGTGACATCACCATGGCCCCATCCGGGGACGACCACGGGGTGGTGAACCATACCGAGGACCCGTTGGTCATGCTGGTGTTTATGGCGCCCAAGCCCCAGTAAAATTTTTTGATACGCGATCCCGGTTGCGGCCGGGTTGATCCCAGGAATTGATAATGATTTATCTGGTGTTTCCATCGTCTTGGCATCCGTCACAGCCTTATTTGAGCCTGCCGGCCCTGAAAGGATTCCTGCATCAGAATGGCATCCAGGATGTGGTGCAACGCGACCTGGCGATCGAACTGCTGGACTATCTGTGCACCCAGGAAAATTTCCAACCCCTGTACGATCGCATTCTGAAGGATCTCCACCAGCTCGGCTCCAAACCTTTTCTCACCGATTTTGAAAAAGAGAAACTCGAAAAACTGCGCGAGGCGGAAGAGATCATTCCCGCCCTGAAGGACCAGATCGACGGCGCTAAAACGATCCTGCGCACGGAAGAGTTCTACCAGATCGACCGGTACATGGAAGCCCTGAAAATCATCGACGTCTGGCTCGACAATATTCTGGCGTCCTACTATCCGTCGCAGTTGACCGTCATCGGCAGTCAGATGCGGTTTTCCCCGTATTCCACCGAAGAGATACTCGACTCCTTCCGGCATCCGGAGGAAAATTTCTTTTATGATTTATACAAACAGCATTATGTCCCCGATATTCTGAAAGAGGATATCGATATCCTGGGAATTTCCATCACCTCGGTGGAACAGATCATTCCCGGCCTGACCCTGGCGCATCTCATCAAGCAGGCCAACAAAAATATCCATATCACCGTGGGCGGCAGCGTGTTCACTAAGCTGGTGGACGTTCTGGAAAAAGGCTCTCCGTTATTCGAGTTCGTCGACAGCTTTATCGTCCACGAGGGCGAAACGCCTTTGCTCCGTCTGGTGGAACACCTGCGGGGAGACGGCGATCTGTCCCAAGTGCCCAACCTGGTCTATCGGAAAAACGGGGAAGTGAAAGTCAACCGGCCCTTCGCCACGGAAGAGCTGAATGCCTTGCCGACACCGAACTTTGACGGCATGCCCTTCGATTTGTATTTCACGCCGGAACGGGTTCTGCCCATCATGGGATCCCGCGGCTGTTACTGGGAAAAATGCGCGTTCTGCTCGATTCCTTTCGATCACATGGATTTCCATGTGCGCTATGCTGAAACGGTGGTGCAGGATTTCAAAAACCTGAAAGAGAAATACGGATGCAACTATTTTTTCTTCACCGACGAGGCACTCCCCATCAATTTTCTGAAAACATTTTCCGAAAAACTGATCGAGGAAAACCTCGACGTTCAGTGGACCGGCGAATTGAAATTCGAAAAAAGCCTGCTGCGCGACAACCGGATGGAAACCATTTACCAATCAGGATGCCGCAAATTGATTTTCGGGTTGGAGTCCTACAACCAGCGCGTGCTCGATTCCATGAAAAAAGGCTGTCCCAAGGAAGTCATCGACACAACGGTCGAAGAGTGCATCCGCATCGGCATCGCCATGCATTTTTACATCCTCATCGGGTTTCCCACCGAGACGCGGGATGAAGTCATGGATTCGGTCAACTTTGTGATGGACAATCAGGCCATCCTTGATTCCCCCGGATTTTCCTGTATCGCCTCCCAGTTCGATCTGGAAAAGGGAACGCCGCTCGCCAAGGACCCTGATCAGTGGGGGGTGTACGACCTGAGCAATCCGACCCACCATGATTTGTCTCTGGGTTTTTCCTACAAGATCAAGGAAGGGCTGAACGCCGAGCAGGCGACCGAGGTGTATCAGGAAGTGGTGCAGAAGATCAGCCGGGAAGTCATGACCTTTCCCCACAACTATTCGCTGGCCGACGGCCTGCTGTACCTCGGCTACCACGAAAAGGAAAACATTCAGGAACGCCTCGCCGCTTTTTCCGCCTGAAGCCCCGTTCCCACTCCGCAGAGTATTAAAACGATTCTTTATTTACAATTTGAAATGGATAGGTTTAGCTATTGGCCTTGCTGTTTTTGCTGCATTTGCAACGGGTACAGTTCCAATTTCTTTTGGACCAGGGCCGAAATGGACGGTTCTCAGTAACCACCGCCGGACCCCTCGCGTTTTTTCGAGGCATCGGAATTCTTGGTTCCAGACGAATCGGAGTCTTTATACGAGTGCGAGCAGGCTGCCGCTCCCACGCACAGGCTTGCCAGAAATACCACCATCAGTCCCCACCCTAATATGCGTTTCATCGCCAATCTCCATGTTGCGGGTTTAGTCTTGCCTTATCGTCTAAGTCGCAGGCGGCACGAAAAACTTACAGACGCGTTAAATGTACCAGAACAAAAAGAAGGGCAGGCCGAAGGTGAAGGTGAGTGCGAGGATGTTCAATGCCTGCAGGATGAGCATTTGATCGGTCAGGGTGGAGATGACGAACTCGACCCCGACCCTGCGGACCGCACTTTCGATATCCGCCCGGTCCAGATGATCCTTACCCTTTTTGTTCAACTCCTCCATGACGTCGTCGAGAAAAATAAATTTGATGACTTTCAAGACAGCCCGGAAGAATAATCCTTTCATCCAGTTGATGGGCCCGCTTTTGAGTTTGAGGTCGTCGAGAAACTTTTTTCCGATTTCGTCGAATTTGCGTGCCAGCTCTTCCCGGGGAATACTTTTATTGACATCCGGGTAATGGGATAACACCCCGCTCACCAGAATATCCATCAGATCGTGAAGGCCGCCCACCATTTGCCGGAACTTGCCCCGCGCAGTCTCGATGATGCTGGCAATGACTCCGTGGATCGGTCCCCAGAGAGCGTACCAGCAGAGTGCGGTGATCAACACCCCCCATTGCAGCCAGCCGCTCCAGTCGGCCTCCCAAATATAAATTTCTTTCAGGGCGTAGGTGCCGAGCATTCCGGCGGCGAACCCCACCGCGCCGAACAGCAACAGGTTCGTAAACGTACCGATCAACAAATCCGCAAAGAATTCCTGCCAGTTATTGAGGACCTGATTTTTTTCCATCGCTAAGTTCTTGAGCTCCGGTGGAGTGCTCCTTCCGGCGTTTTGCCGGGAGCGGAAGCCTTCCGGTGTCGCCCGCCAACGGGTGCAACCGGGGAGCCCGGACCGGAACTCATGCCGAAGCTCAGGTTCATCAGGCAGGGGATGAGCAGGAGCGTAAAGATCGTGCTCAGGAACAGTCCCGATAAAATGACCACGCCGATACCGCGGTAAATCTCACTGCCCGCGCCGGGAATCACCACCAGCGGCATCAGGCCGAAGATGCTGGTGAACGTGCTCATGAAAATCGGGCGAATGCGGTTGCGCACGCTTTCCAGAATGGCGTCCCGGTAAAACATGGCGTCCTCCCGGATATGGAGCAGGGTCTGGTAAATGATCAGGATGGCGTTGTTCACCACCACGCCGATCAGGATAATGAAACCCAGCATGGTGAGAACATCCAGCGGTTGCATGACAAACAGGTTCAGGGCCCATAATCCGACCACGCCGCCGACCGCCGCCATCGGCACGCTCAGCAGAATGATCAGCGGGAACCCCCAGTGCTGGAACAGGACCGCCAGCAACAGGTAGGTGATGATGATCGCCAGAATAAAATTACCCGACATGGCGTCGCGGGTTTTCTCCAGCTTGTCGGCGTTGCCGGTCAGATTGATGGAATATTCGCCCGACAGGGTGCCGTCATCTTTCAAAGGCTGGATGATCTGGTTTTTGACCAGGTCAATGGCTTCCTCCAGGGATATTTCCGGGGGCGGGCTGATATCCAGCGTTACCGAACGCTTGCGCTCGAAGTGGTGGATTTCCTCGGAGCTCACCGTTTCGATC
>JAPUGN010000183.1 GCA_027298165.1 Nitrospinota bacterium | reverse complement strand
CCCGTCCTCCACCATAAACGGCACGTCATGGGGGCGGACTTCCATCACTGCGCAGGTTCCCTGCGACAGGCGTTCTTGATCGGGGTTCCAACCGAATCCCGGATCGAAAAACCCGGCATAATGGGTCCGCAGTTCCCCACTGTTGGGTTCGTAGGCCACCATTTCTGCCAAAAGATGGGGCCAGATGCAGATTTTTTCCTTGGACATCATAATGTAAAAAATTTCCGGCTCCAGAATCAGCCGGTTTTTCTTGTAGGGGCAGACTGGCTCCCAAAATTCCCGGGGATCGTAATGGTTGATTTTCGAAAGGTCGATGATACTGCTGTTCTGTTTGGCCTTATAAGCCACCACGCCGTCTTCCCTTTGTGATAAATCCACGCTAATGTAAAGGCCGTTTTTGACCTTGATGTCTTTAATGGAAATTTCGAAACCGTTCTGGTCGAACAGAATTGGATTGTTCTTGTAATCCGGCTCCAGACTTTTTTTGCCCATCAACGTCGGTTGCCCGTGGCCGATGCGTAATTGATTGAGTTTCAACCCTTCAAACACCTTGACCTGGAAGGTGCGCGGGATAACTTCCAGATACATCTTGCCTTTGTAGCCTCTGGGAATTTCGTCGAACCGGTGGCCGCGGTCGATGATGATACGGGTGAACATATCCAACCGGCCGGTGGAACTTTTCGGATTGGTTTTGCCGTAGATGGTATCCGGGAAATCCAGCTCCTCCTGCAGGGGAATCAAATAAATGGCGTGGCGCTCCAGAATGCCACCTGCGGGACGGGTCAAATCCACCTCATATTGCATGAGATCCTTCAGCTTGTTTTCCACCGTATCGTTTTCGGGCAGGAAACTGCTTTGAATACGATACGCTTTGCTCCCCAGACGTAAATCCAGACTGACGGGCTGGAACTGCGCCTCCTCGATTTTCGATGACGCGTGAATGATTCCCATTTCACAAGCGGAAATAATCATTTGGTAAGGCAGGTATCCAGCCTTGCCCTTCCATTCGGGTTCGGTTTTCATGATGGATTTGGCGGCTAAAGGTTCCATGAAAGGGCGTCTAAGAAATGGGTTAAATTAGAATAACTATTTATATTTAAAGGACTTCTGAGGTTTTGTTTGACAGGCCGTTCGGAGCTATGATTAAATCCTAATATTCTTAATTTTGCAAGCCTAGATTTAGGGAATTTTCGGGACCTCAGATGCCTCTATACGAATATCATTGTGAAGACTGCCGGAAGGATTTCACCCTCCTGCAATCGGCCTCGGTAAACAAAGAAGAAACCGTATGCTCGGAATGCGGTTCTTCCCATGTGCGCACCCAGATGTCGACCTTTTCGTCTAAAATATCCCAAAGGTCGACCCCCAGTACGGCGAAGGCCGGACCGGTGACCGCGGACGAGTTGCCCAAAAAGAGTGTATTGAATCTGCCGATACCCAAACACGTGTCTGAATACCACGATTAAGAATCCAAAACCCTACCCGGGTTTCAGAGCTATTATATTGAATTAAAAAGCTCCGACGGGATAAAGCTTTCATGGGCAAGAAAAAAATTCGCATTACCGCACCATCACCTCAATCCCGTTCCATTTTAAAACCCGTTATCGGGGCTCTTCTGATCGGAGGCCTGGTCTGGGGTCTGGCGTCCCTGTTTGAGCCGCCGCCCGATCTGGTGCCTTACACCAAATACAAAAAAACCGACGTCAGCGCCGTCGAACCCGCGAACAAGCCCATTCCGAGCACTCCGCCAAAATCCGCGGCTCCCGCCGAGCCCACGGCACCGGACGACCCGATGGCGCAGGCCGCCGACCCGGATAAAAACGCACTGAACTCCATGAAGGAAGTGGCCGACACCCCCTTGGCCCCTACTCCGCCGGACCTGCCGACCCATCTACCGCGGGAAACGCTGGAACACATTTCAAAAGCCATGGGCCTGGTGGAGCAAGGCAAATACGAGCGTGCGGAACTGGAATTTGAAAAGGCCGCCGACTTCAGCCCGAACTCGCCCGAGGTGTTTTCCATCTGGGGCGTGGCGATGCGCATGCAGAAAAAATTCAAAGGCGCCAACAGGCGCTTCGCCCGCGCTTACGAGCTGGCGCCGGAAGATGAGGAAATCGTATTCAACTGGGGCATGACCCGCCTGTTCGAAAAAAACGCCGATCAGGCCATCGACCTCTTCCAAAAAACGCTCAAGCTCAACCCGAAGCATTACATGGCACACAACTACCTGGGCAAAAGTTACGGCCTGAAAAAAAATTTAGCGATGGAAGAGACCCATTATGCGAAGGCGCTGGAGATCAAGGAGGATTTTGCGCAGGCGCATTTCAACCTTGGCATCGTGCGCAGTCTCCAAAAGAACTTTGAGGGGGCGGCACCGCATTTCCAGCGGGCGATCGAACTCGACAAGCAGTTCGAAAAACCGTTCGTTATCCAGTTCCTCACCGCCATGGACCTGAAGAAGAAGGGAGTCGGTCCTCAGGAAGCCAAACTGAAACCCTCTCCAAAAAAAGGCGACAACAAAGATTCGCCGAAGGAAACTGAAGAGGCCGCGAAAAAATCAGAAGGCTCCGATCATAAAATGGAAGGATCGGATTCCAAAGTCACCAAGCCCGTCACCAACGTCAAAGGCCGGATTACCATCAACAGCCAACCGGTGGACGGACGGGGGATCGTCATCCTCGAAACCAAAAGCAAGCTGAAGGCTCCCGAACAGGAGGCCCAACCGCTCACGGTGTTTCAGAGGGATCTGCGGTTCGAGCCGTCCCATTCGGTGGTGATGATCGGATCGACGGTTACCTTCGTCAACGACGACCGCGAAATCCACAACATCTACTCCAAGTCCTTGGGCAACCAGTTCAACCTGGGCGCGATGTCCGCCGGCGCCTCGCGGCAAATCAAACTGGAAACGCCGGGCCCGGTCATTCTGCGATGCAACCTGCACAAGGACATGATGGGAACGGTGTTCGTGGTGCCCAACGGGTATTACGCCCAGACCAATGCCAACGGTGAATATCAATTTGACAACGTGAAAAGCCAGGAATACATTCTCGAGTTCTGGCATCCCCAGCTGTATCCGGAGGATGTGGAAAAAAACATCCAAAGCATCAAGCTGACGGGGAAAGACGAGAATATCGACTTCAAAATCGCCTCCGCGTCCAAGCCTGGGGAAATCCACGACCTGGTCGACGCCACCGATTACAACCTGGTGGTCGACAGCATTGCAAAGGAAATGTTTCAGGCGATCGAGGACTGGGACAAGGGCAAAAAATTCATCCCGCGCAATCGTATGCTCAAAGCCATCACCCATTACTACGACGGCCAGGGACTGAAAGGCGCCCTCGCCAAGAGTTTCAGCGACACGCGCAGTCAAAAGCTGGAGCAGTCCATGGACGAAATCCGCAAACAAATTTCAGGGATCGGCGTCACCGAACCCGTCACGGAAGCATCACTGAAATTCAAAGCGGAACGCATCGTCGTTCAGCTTCGAAACCACGTCAAAGAGCTCGAGCACCGGCTGAATCCCAAGCCCTGAGCGGCCTTCCGGCGGTTTGATTTTGCACCCCTGTAATGCTATTTTGTGCCTATGAGCCTGCGCGTTTTCAACACCTCAACCGGTCAGAAAGAAGAGTTCATCCCTCTCCAGGAGGGCAAGGCGGGCATGTACGTGTGCGGCGTTACCGTGTATGATTACTGCCATGTCGGGCACGCCCGCGCCGCCATCGTGTTCGACACGGTATACCGCTATCTCCAGCACCTCGGTTACGAGGTCAACTACGTCCGCAACTTCACCGACATCGACGACAAAATCATTAAGCGCGCCAACGAGGAGAACATCGGCTGGCAGGAAGTGACGGAGAAATACATCCGGGCGTTTTACGAGGACATGGGGCAGTTGAACATCACCGCCCCGACCACCGAACCCAGGGCCACCGACCACATCGAGAGTATGCTCGACATGGTGTCGTCGCTCATCGAACAGGGCAAGGCGTACGAAGCGGGAGGCGACGTCTATTTCGCCGTCAGGAATTTTTCGGAATACGGCAAGTTGTCGGGGCGCAACCTGGACGACCTG
>JAPUGN010000182.1 GCA_027298165.1 Nitrospinota bacterium | reverse complement strand
CGGCCATTTTCAACAGGCAGGACAACGCATGCCCCACCGCCGCGCCGCGTCCATGGCCGACGTGCAACGGGCCGGTCGGGTTGGCGCTGACAAACTCGACGAGCACCTTTTTCTTTTGGCCGACGTCGGATCGGCCAAAATCCCGTCCCTGCTCAATGACTTCCCGAAACCGGTTCCTGAAATAGTCGGTAGACATTTTGATATTGATAAACCCCGGCCCCGCCACCTGCGCTGAATCAATCGCATCGTTCCCGTCTTTTAAATACCCGCAAATCGCTTCGGCGATCACTTTCGGGTTTTTCTTTTCCGAACGCGCCATCTGCATGGCCAGGCTGGTGGCGAAGTCCCCCAGTTTTTCATCCTTCGGCTCTTCGATGATGATATCGGGCGTTTCAGCCAGACTCAGCTCACCATTGGCTTTGGCCCGGTTCAGGGCGTCGGCGATCAATTGTTTTACCGTTTCCTTCATAGGTCTCGTCAATAGGGCAAAGGTTCGACTTCAGTTTACAGGAAAATTGTAAAATCGCTGAGGGGATGAGAATAGAGAAATAAAAGAAAGGATTATTTGGATTTTTCGCGGACGGCTTCAATTTCGGCTTCCATCTCTTTTTCCAACCGCTCTTTATCTTCCGCGAATTCCTGTTTCAATTTTTCCGATTCCGGGAGCAACAGCTCCGGTGGTGTCCGCTCCTCCAGGTGTTTAAGCGTGTGCTGAAGGGTGATATCCTTATCCGCAATATTCGCTTTGAACTCCTTGCGGATTTCGGCGATCTGCTCTTTTTGTTTGGCGGTCAGTTTTTTCCGTTTTTTTCCTCCGGGAACCAGTTTGTCTGATTTTTCCATACTGATTTCCCAGGCACTTTTCAAACCGGACATGGCGTTGCTCCAAAATTTTTGATTGATTATAAACGAAGCGGCAAGGTCTAACAAATCAAAAGATAAAGGCTATCCCAGCGGCGGCCGATGCATTGTCCATTCCAGTTTTGACCCGGTGTTGGTATACTGAGAAATAGTGAGGCTTTGTGACAGAATTCGAGAACCCGACCCAAACCGTGGCCTCCTATTAAATTTTATCTTTATAATTCAACTATTTATAGGGGATTGACAGAATAACATCTTTTGTTATTCTATGAGGCATGGCAACGACGACCGAGCGCGATCTTTTACTACGGCAGTTGAAGAACTACCTGCTTTTTCTCAAGGAATCGGGTCACACCCATATTCCTTTGAACCATGAGCTGAGCGAATTACCCGTCATGGTCGTCCCTGCCGGTAATTTTCGAGACCGCTCCGTTGAACCCTTGGAATCCCGGATGACTCAGGACCCACTTTTCTCAGAATTGCAGGATCAGCCCGAAGGATTAATTTCACTTGCTGATGTGCGCGAGGAGCTGGGCGATTGCCAGCGCTGCAAACTGTGTGAAACCCGCCAGACCATCGTTTTCGGCTCGGGCAACCCCCACGCCGATCTGGTGTTCGTCGGCGAAGGTCCCGGCGCCGATGAGGATGCCCAAGGCCTCCCCTTTGTCGGCCGTGCCGGTAAGAAGCTGACGGAAATCATCGAGAAGGGAATGCTCCTCGATCGGGAAAAGGATACCTACATCTGCAATATCGTGAAATGCCGGCCACCCGGCAACCGCGATCCCGAAAAAGATGAAGTCGCCGCCTGCAAACCGTTTCTCATCAAACAACTGAAAGCCATCCGTCCCAAAGTCATCGTCGCGCTGGGCAAACCCGCTGCCAGCACGCTGTTGGGCCGCACCGTGCCGATCACCAAGGAACGCGGCACCTGGCATGAGTTCGAGGGAATGAAACTGATGCTCACGTATCATCCGGCATATCTTTTGCGGGCCTACACGGTGGAAAATCGAAAGGCGGTATATGACGATATGCAGAAAGTCCTGGAGGTCCTGAACGCATGATATCCGCACAGGATGCCATCGGGCGGCTGAAGAAAAATATCGAATCCGTCATCATCGGCAAACCGGAGGTGATCGAGCAGGCTATTATCGCGTTGATCGCGAAAGGCCATTTACTCATCGAAGATGTTCCCGGCGTCGGCAAAAGTTCACTGGCCTACTGCCTGGCGCATTCGGTCAATTTCGATTTTCGGCGGATCCAGTTCACCAACGACATTCTTCCGTCCGACATTATCGGGGTGTCCATTTACAATCAGCAGGAAGGCACCTTCCATTTCAACAAGGGACCCATTTTCGCCCACCTGGTACTGGCGGATGAAATCAACCGCTCCTCACCGCGGACCCAGAGCGCCTTACTGGAAGCCATGAACGAAAAGCAGGTGACGGTGGACAACAAAACGTATGACCTGGAAGATCCTTTTATGGTGGTCGCCACCCAGAACCCGATCGAAAGTCACGGCGCGCATCCTCTGCCGGAATCACAGCTCGACCGTTTCATGATGTACGTGTCCATGGGCTACCCGGCGCCCGACGACGAACGCAAGCTTCTGGCTCAGAGGTCTCCCAGCCAGAATATCCGCAACAGCGAAGTGCTGTTGGACAAAGCCGACGTTCTGGACCTCCAGCGCCAGGCGGAAGCGGTGAAAATAGAACCGGTGCTTACCGATTACATCTTGAACGTGATCACCGCCACCCGCGAGTCCCCGCATCTGGCTCTAGGCGTCAGTCCCCGGGGAGGCATTATCCTGCAACAGGCGGCGCGGGCACGCGCACTGGTGTACGGACGCGATTACTGCATTCCCGACGATATCAAGCAATTGGCGGTTCCGGTGTTGTGCCACCGCATCATCCCGGAGTCGCGCCATGGAACCCACAAACGAACCGTGTCCGACACCTCCGCCATCATTACGGAAATTGTGGATCAGATGGAAATCCCCGTTTAGTTTTATTTTATCCACCTTCACCGAACCGGGGCCCCTTGCAAAAGAAACTCGATTACAAACTGCTACTCACCCTTTCCTATTCCAACAGAACGCTACAGGTGACGCGCGAGGGCGGCGGATTTATCGTTCTGCTGTTCGCGGTGGGGCTCGGCGCCATCAACACCGGCAACAATCTGCTGTACCTGGTTCTCGCTATGTGTTGCAGTTTCATTGTCGTGTCGGGGGTGTTGTCCGAGCAGACTTTTAAAGGAATATCTGTAAAAGCCTCATTGCCCAAAACGATTTATCCGGAAGACTCTTATCCACTCAATCTGAAAATTTCAAATTCCAAAAAAATAATTACCTCTTATTCCCTGCACTTGGAATTTCCCCTCGACCCGAGAGGGCGTTACCGCAGCGGGCAATCAGCTTATGTGTATCAGCTCCCGCCGCAATCCACCGTAGACCGCAGCCTGATCTTTACGGGACTCAAACGCGGCCCGGCTGGGATACCGAGTATTCATTTGAAGACCAGTTTCCCGTTCGGATTTTTCGTCAAGACCAAAATCCTGCCGATCCATCTGGAGACGCTGATATTCCCCATCATCAAACAGGTGGTTCTGCCCTCTCCTGAAGAGTATTCCCAGGAGGGAGAGGGAACTATCGGCCTCGCCGGAGACGATTTGTATTCGGTCCGGGAGTATCAACCCGGCGACCCGATGGCGGCGGTGCACTGGAAATCCAGCGCCAAAACGGGAACGCTCCGGGTCAAGGAGTTCTCTAAAGGGGGGTTGCACAACTACACGCTGTTCCTCAATATTCTCGATCCGCAAACCAATGCCATCGTCGGACCCGATGTCCTGGAAAACCGGGTAACCGAATCCGCTTCGCTGGCGTATCATCTGATTCGGCGGGGAGACGAGGTGAGTTTAAAAACTCCCGAAATGCAGACTCCTTCCGGCAATACCGAAGCCCACTTGGAAACTCTTTTGAAAATTCTCACCCGGGTCGGGTACGACGATCCCAAATAATTCGTTAATCGCAATGCCAACAAAAAGAACCGTAGTCGGAGTGATTGGATCAGGAACCGAAAGTCACCCGCAACTCAGTGAGCCGCTGGGACAATGGCTGGCGGGCCAAGATTGTGATTTGATCAACGGCGGCGGCGGGGGAATCATGGCCGGGATATCCCGGGCTTTTGCGGAAACTCCCCATCGCCAAGGAAAGGTGATTGGCATCATACCCGCTTCCAGCCCCTGCGACACGCCGGAAGCGCGGTCGGCCCATGCCCCGGCGACGGGTTATCCCAACCCGTGGATCGACACTGCCATCTACACCCATCTTCATTTGTCGGGAACTTCAGGAAAGGAGATGGGCAGCCGCAATTCCATTATCATATTGACGGCCGATGGAATTGTCGCTTTTCCCGGAGGAGCGGGAACGCGTTCGGAAATTCAACTGGCGCTGGAGTACGGGAAACCTCTGCTGATCCTCAACCCGCATCAGGAATGGGATGAATTCAAAAACACCCCGGCGGCGATGGTGGCGACAGCCGACGAAGCGATAACCTGGCTGACGAAAAATATTTTTAAAACCGGATAATAAAAGCTTCAGGATTTTACTTTACCCTCGGCATTGATCTTCAAATCCTTGTCTCCTTCGACGTGTTTGCCGATGGCCTGAAACCTGCCCTTCGTACCATTCACGATTTTGATATCCATCCCTTCCAATTTCACAAAATTGAAGGGGTCCTGAACCATTTTTTCGAGTTTGCAATTTTCGGTCACTTTTTTGATTCCGGTGGCCTTGGAAACCATTTGTTGCGCGATGCCCTGCGCCCAATACCGTTTGCATGTGCTGTGCAAATCCTTCAAATTTTGCTCGGCCTTTAGATTGTAATAATCCCCTTTGAACGGACTGGTTCCCGGATAGACCAGAAACCCGATCACCCCCAGAATAATCACAATGATGATCGCGGTCTTTCCGCCTTCGTTTGCCAGAGATTTTAAATGCATCTTTGTAAGCTCCTCTTTAAATCATCAAATAAATTTGTCAGGATACCTTTTTCCCGTCCGCACCTATGGCAATGACCTCGGTTCCCTCTTTATGTTTTGCGGTGGCGGAGAACCCACTCTTGGACCCGTCTTTGATGGTGATGTCCACATTTTTATCATGCAAAAAATTATAGGGCTTTAAAACAGCCGTCGCCAGGTCGCACTCTGTAGCCGCTCCTTTTTTATTCTTGTTCGCCGAAGACACGTTATGTTGTCCACCAGCGGCCCACACCAACGAACAACTGCTGTATAACTTTTTCAATTGGGTCTCGGCTTTGAAATTGTAATAATCGTCCGCAAACGGGCTGGTTTTGGGATGGAGCAAAAAGGCGAGCACAACCATGATCACCAAAAAAATGACCACGTTGGTTTTGCCCTGCTCATTCTTAATTAATTGTAAAATCTTAGACATCCGTCATCTCCTATTCCATGGACAGGCTCAAATCCCCTTAACCCAGTATAAAGGCAAAAGGAACCGATCAAGAAACAATTCTTATTGAAACAACAGGAGTTTCAGCGCTTCAAAACGCGGAGGGAGAAATACTTTTTGGGGATTTTGATGCCGAATTCAATCTCATCAAACATGTAAGTGGTCTTGGTATTATTCTTTAGCATATCGCGGAAGATCATTCTCTTTGGGAACAGGCGCTTGCCTATCAACCGGAATTCCTTAAATTCGATGGTTTTAAGCAGTTTTCCGCTTTTGGCATAGGCTTCTTCTTTCAGCACCACGGTTCTGACCGGATCGGCCCAGATTTTCAGAATCTGATAGGTTTTGCTTTTCCTCCTGGCCTTGAGCGTTATCACCAGCACCTTCACCCCATCTAATTCCTCTTCGCCGTCAATGGTTCCGGTATACGACTCGCTTAATTTTTCATCCTCCATCATATCTTCGTAAGAAAGGTCGCTCCCCATCATGGATTGCCGTAGCATATGTCCGGCGATCAGAATTTTCCTGTCGGTTTGGGGCGTGTACATCCAAAGCTTTCTGTCCAGCTTCAGCATTTTGGTTCCACGCTCTCTGGCCGGGGATTTGTAAACACTGTACGAGCGCGTTACGCCCTCCATCCAGCTTTCCATGGCCAGCTCCCGGACCCGCCGACCGTTGTCAATGATCAGGCGGCCGTCAATATGCTTGGTGGTGGCCCACATATTGTTGTCCACTGCAACCAACAGGCGATGGACTTTCGCATCTTCTGTCTGGCCGGGTTGGGGCAACAGCAAAAAACCGATGAGGGTTAACAAGAAAGCCGAGACCAGGCACCCTCTTAGAAAATTTTTCATCATCCGGCCTCCAATTCACGAAACAGATTTGCTTCTGATCGTTGATAAATAGCGAGGTTGGCGATGAAGTTTCCCACGACGCTGGCCACGATGCCCGGAATCACCGCAAACACAAAGGCTTTATAACTGAATTGGGCACGCATCACTTCGTTGATCATCATCCCGGTTTGCTCGAACGCCGAGCCCATACTGATTCCCACCTCTTGCAGATAGTACACCACCCCGCCACCGATCAGGCATCCCGCGAGAGAGCCCAGCAAACCGACCATCAGCGCTTCCAGCGCCATGAAGACCATTAATTGTCTATGCGTCTCCCCAAAAGCAAGAAGCAGGCCCATTTCACCATAGCGGTGCACACCGTTTAAAAGTCCGGCATTCCAAAGAACCAGAACCATTATGAATGTAAAAACTCCGACCACAATATTCTTGATCAGATCAAATTTATCCGCCATATCCCGCATGTTTCTTTGATCGAGGATGGATAAGACGATGGGCTCATCATCCACAGCCCATTCCCTGGGCGGGTTTTGCTTGAACGCGGAAAGGTTTTTTATTAAATCCTCTTTGAGGCGATCGTATTCTTTATAATCCACACTTCTGGGTAAATATCCCAGGAAGTCGGTGACCATATCTTCCATGTAAAACGTTTGCTGGGCATCGGCCAGGTCGATCAGAGCCATTTTCTTGTCCATGACCGTTATACCGAACCGGATAAAGCCGACTGCCTTGTAGTTATCGGTCGCCATCCCGCCGTCGAAGTTCTGCCCCAGCAGGGTAACGGTATCCCCCAATTTGAGTTCCAGAGCTTCGGCCAGTTTGTATCCAACCAGAATTTCCATGGGTCGCGAAGGCACCACACCTGCGGTTAATGATTGCTCCAGGGCCAAGCGCTCGCGTTCGGGGGAATTTTTATCCAGCATTTGGATGGCCATTCCAATCGCCGGGGTCTGGCTTCTGGTTTCCCCATGTTCATCAGGAACATCCATGATCGCTCCCCACCGGATTCGAGGCGACCATTGGATTCGTGGGTCGCCTTTTTCCTGCAACCATTGCAGGATTTGGCCCGCGGCGGCCAGAGAACGGTCGAGGGGAACCAGGTGCTCTTCATCATAAAACGGTTTATTCACAAATCTCAGTTGGCCGGTATCCAACTTGGCGGATATATCGAGCATCCCACCGAAAACCCCCTCCATGAATCCCAACAGAAAAACCAGCAGGGTCACCCCCACCGTGACCACGATAAATGGAAACAGGGATCGGGTCTTGTCGCGCATGATTCCCTTCAGTATCCAGCGGATCATGTGATTGCCCTACCCCTCAACGCCTGGGTGGCGTCCAATTTCGAAATTCTCCTTACCGGAGCCCAGGCGACAATGATCATGATGGCGACAATGATGACTGCGGTAAGGACCACTTCCACCGGATTGATTCTAAGAAAAATATTTTCACGGATGGGAATATTGGATTCCGATAGATGGGAAATATCCAATCCAACACTCTGGAACCATGTGAAGATTATCGTTCCCAGAAACAAAGCCACCCCCACCGCGGAGATTGCCGCCAGGCTTCCTTCCACGGTAAACAGTCTGACAATTCGGGCGGGGGGCATGCCAAAGGCCATCAAGGTGCCGATTTCCCGCTGGCGTTTGAAAATGTTCAAGTATTGTGTGTTGAAGACGCTGATCCCCGCAAGAAAAATCAGAATGATCCAGATGATGGTGGCGAAACGCCGATCGTTCTTGATCATGTCCAGAATATCCTTAAGCAGGATTTCAGGCGCTTGAAAATCCATATGGGCGATGGCTCCCTGAAAGTTTTTCACCGCCACCCAAGAGGCCTCATTTTCACGATGGGTGATCTTGCGGAGATGATCGAGCCGCATCCATACCACACCCTCGTCCAGCCGGACGTTGATCATGGGAACCACATCCACCACATGAGCGTCCAACGCATCCACCGCACCGAACCGGTCACGCCATCTCATGACTATATAATCACCCATCTTCAAGTGGGATTTTGCTGCCATCTGTTTGCCAATGATGATGGGAATGACGTCATCAATGGGTCCATCCCATTCCTCCAGTTTGCTGAAAGGGAGGTCGAGAAGAGTTTGGTTCATCTCCATGCCACGCAATTGCACTGGAAACAGGCGGCGATTGGGGAAAATCTGGCCTTGAAGAAGCAACACTTCCGCTTTATCGGATGGCGGCAAAGATGAAAGGATATCGGAGGGTTTGAACGTTTGATCCTCCCATTCCGTGGGTGAGAGAAGATCAAACTCGGGTGTGCGGTAATGGCCTCCCGCCACATCGGTGGATACCATATTGCTTATCGCCTGATCCAGGAAACCGTTGTACAGGGAGAGATTGAAGACCACCGCTACCATAGTCAGAGCGGTGACCAGCACGTTCAGAAAGGCCCGCATCCCCTGCCTTAAAAAGTTTTTCAGGGCAATTTTGAAAATCATACCAAATGCCCTTCGGGCTGGTTGCTCTTGTCCCATTCAATCGTGCCATCCTCCAAACGCACTTCCCGCCGGACGTATTTGGTTACCTTTTCATCATGCGTACAAAAAATAAATGCGGCCTTGAATTCTTGATTGAGCTTCAACATCAATTCAAGAATGTGGTAAGAGTTTTCGGCATCGAGATTGGCGGTCGGCTCGTCCGCCAGAACCAGCGCGGGATCTTTGATCAGCGCCCGGGCAATAGCGACGCGCTGGCACTGGCCTCCGGAAAGTTCCGTGGGTTTTTTATCGATTTGAGACGACAGTCCCACTTGATCGACCAAGGATCGGACTTTCTCCCGGACGTCCGCTTCCTTTACATCGTTCAGCAACAGCGGGAACAATACATTTTCATAAACCGTATAGACCGGCAGTAGGTTGTACGACTGGAAAATAAAACCGATAT